>DMKB01000092.1 GCA_003454665.1 Nitrospiraceae bacterium
CCTGATGTTTTCCTTTTGGGCAAGACCCTTGAGTTCCCCGAGAAGGTCGTCCCTGTCCTCGAATTTAATAATAAAGACCCGGCCGATCGTTCCCTGTGTGTATTGCATGGTTTCTCCTTCTTGACGGTAAAACAGGAGTGGTCGTTCACTGTTTTTGTCGTCTGTTGTCTGTTCTCTCCTGTCTGAATTCTGTTCGTGAATATACCATATTTCCCGGGGCGCTTCTACTAATAACTCGTCGTGATTTCAAAAAGGTTCAGGGAATCGCATGGCCGAAGACCGGTATGCCATTCAGGTATTGAGGAGGGCATAGGGCATAGTAAAAAGAGATCGGCGCTCTAAGAGAAGAAGACAATCATGGATTACTGCTGCAAGTCCGCAAATTTCCCGAACCTGTACTTTCGGACAGGCGACAATGAGCTGCCTTTCGTATATTATTTTTATCAGGCATCAGGCATCAGGCAACACAACGATAATCCAAAAGCATATACGTGTACGGTGTTCAGTGGTGTGATCGGGGTAGCGGCGGGCGAAGAGTGCAAGAAGCTTCATCCTCCCTTCATTGGCTCAAAGCTTTCCCTGCCCCTCTTTTTCGCCACATACCCGAAAAATACCCCGACCAAGGGAGGGTCATGAACACTCGTTTCAGAAAGCAATACTTGCAAAGCCGAGAATGTACCCCTAACAGTCGCTGGTGGGAGAACATACTGTTTTTCAACGAGAATAACGGCACGAGCGATCAGATCGCAACAGGCAATTGCTCCGGGCACGGGAACGATTGCAGATACCGTATTCCTGATCCGTCTTTCCGGGGAAAATATTACCTTGACAGTGCCGGGATTTTCTTCTATCGTCGAACAAGCATGCGATTGCTGCATTCCTTGTCGACTATCAAAACACGTTGTACTGCTCAGTTTATCCTGGTTCACGGTGCCGAGGTGCATGTACGGTGAGCACTCTATACAAGGCTGGATGTATTCCACCCCGTCCCGGGGACGGGAAATCAAGAAGGAGGGTACGTAATGAAAAAGATCGTTGTAGTGGCAGTGGGTGTTCTGTTCTGCCTTGCCGGGGTCTCCACGCCCGCTCTGGCAGAAGACCAATCCATCAATTTCGGCGGCATGGGCCTGGTCGCTCCTGACCTCTCGGCCAGCGTGTTTTATGCGGAGTATGAGCGGATGCTGAACGACAACCACTCTCTTTTCTTCCGCCTCGGTTCACTCGACTATGATTATGACGACGGCGAATACAAAGAGGACGGCGACGGCCCGGGCGTTGACTTTGGTATCAGGCGATACTTTTCTGGCGACGGCATGAAGGGCTTCTTCATCGGCGGCACTGTCGGCATCTGGACGACGGACTGGACGTTCTCTGAGCCTACAGCCCCACTTGTTGATCAAGCAGGTGAAGGCAGCTCCACGGCCGCAAAGATCGATTTCGAGGTCGGCGGCAGGATCCCCATGGGATCGGGTAATGTCTGGTTCATTCCTTCCTTTCACATCGGTACATTCGTCAGTCTTGATGATGAATGTAACAGTACCAGCCTTCCAGGCGCTTCTTGTACAGTTGAAAGTGAAGTCGGCTTTTATGGCCTCCTTGGCCTGGCCTTGGGCGTCGCGTTCTAATCCCTCGGTCCCGCTTTAGTCCCGCTTCAGCGGGAGAGGGGCTCCCCATACTTGATCTCATCGTCTACAAAACCCGACTTCCCTGCACAGGGGGCCGGGTTTTTCTTCAAGCAGGCTTTTTTCTGCCGCACCCTGTTAAAAACCCCGGGAAAAAGCGGCGATCTGCGCCTTCCCCGCCCCGGTACTTCAACGGGGCTTACTGTTTGATTGAACGTGTTTGAGTTTCCCCATCGTTTGAGGATCTCGTTCCATCCGCTCAACAGGCCGGATACGGAGCTCAGGACACCGGGCGCCAAGCGACTCGAGTTTCTCTTTCAGTTTCTTTTTGACGCGATCGGCCATTTGATCTGCTGATACTCCTTGTCGAAGAACAATGAAAACATCAATTCCTTTCCATTCCTGGACGAACTGATATTCCTTGATTTCATCGAATGCTTCCAACGGGCCGTGAAAATTCAGCGGATGCACGGCGAATTCACCGCCTGCAATGCCTTGCAGGTAAATCATGTCGTCGCTTCGTCCTTCCATGACGGCAATGGTTCTGAAGGGGCGTCCGCAGGGGCAGGGTTCCGCCGCCATGCTTATCATATCAGAGACCTCGTACCGTATGAGAGGCTGCGTGAAATTGAAAAGATTGGTGATCAATAGCCTGGCCCCGGAGACTCCGTCAGGGACAGCCCTGTTTCTCTCATCCACCACCTCCGCGATAACAAGATCCTCAAACACATGCATACCCCGGTGAAAAGAACATTCTGATCCGAGATACGCTCCCGCCTCGGTCAATCCATAGATGTCATGAGGGGTTATTCCCCATGCTTCTCGCATCTTCCGTTTCATGTCCTCGGTAAGCATCTCGCCTCCGGTTCCTATTGTCCGTGGATGAATGAGCAGTCGTCCCTCCATCTGTTCCACCGCGAGGAGCGATGCCATAGACGGATAGCCGCTTACAATATCCGGTTGAAAGGCGTTTAGAGCGGTCACGATATTTGCCATGCCGGTCGTCGCGTCGATGCGCTTGACTTTGAACTGACCCACATCACTGCTGACAGATGCGCGATAGCTGACATGCACCGGACTTCCCGCGGCGATTTGAGCTACTTTCCATCGGTTCGGCAATCGGGGTTTCATGCCGATAAATGCGGCGCACCGCAAATATTCTGCAATGGTGGTCCTCCATTCTTTTCTATTGGAAACAAATACACCCTTAAGACCTGTGCTTCCGCTTGTTGCCAGGACACGATATTCTCCGAGATAGTACGGGTCATCGCGGGTCAGTTGGCCGATGTGCGCCTGAAGTTCTGACAATTTTAACCGCGGATCGGTGACCAAAGAATCAAAATTATCCATCAAGGTGGCTTTGCTGATGGGCGGCAGATCATGGAGATTCACCTCCCTTTTGGTATCAATATGGGCGTACAGTTTTTTGTAGAAAGAAGAGTGCTGAACGGCGTACGAAACCAGGGAGGAAAGCTTTTCGCGCTGATGCCGTTCCAACTGTTCTCTGGACCATGTATCGTGCCGATCAAAGCGTCTCCGCAAAGAGAGCGCACGCGTCACATCATGAAGTCGTTTTAGCGTATATTTCACTCTCATCGTTGGTCTCATTCGCTCGTTGTTCAGCTCCGTAAAGCAGTCCACATGAGGCCGGCCAGTTTCCTTGACGACGGAGAAGCTTCGAAGTAGGCCAGTTTCCTGAAAAAAACAGCCATGTGCTTTGATGTTATTACCAACGGATTCGGTCGTTTATGAAAAGGCCCGCGAAACACCGATTTTTGCGGACGGTCAAACATCAATACGTTGTTCGTAAAACCGATGCCGGATTGAATATCATAAACATCGTTGCAGGGAAAGCCGCCCCACGGCGCCACCTTAAGAGCATAGACATAATCGCCTCTTACGTTCACACCGATTGTCCCATAACGCAGTTGATCGGTAGCGCGGTGGATGGCAGCAGCTACCTGCCGATCGTTGAGTGATTTCGGATGGACAATAATAGTGACATGGAGGTTTCCCCACAGCGTCCTGTTGGCAAATTCGACCGCACGGTCGATAAAATCATGCGCGCTTGGGGCCTCAAGGGCGGTTTCCGCAAAAAGGCTGCAATAGGCTTCGGTCGTAAAACAAATATCTTTTGTGTTGTGAGGATCAACATCCGCAATGAATGTCCAGGGGGTGTGCTCTCCTCCGGTATCGCCGAATTGCCGGGCATCCGGGTGCGCTGCCGTAAACGCCGCGTGAAGCTCGTTGGCGCGGGGATAATAAGCTTTACGCGTTTTCTCTAGAGACAACACATTCCCCATGGCCTTGATGAACTCACCACGTTGAGGCCAGTTCTTATGCTGAATTATCATCCGAGGCGTATGGCAGTTAAAAGCCGCGTTCTCCACGTGCCATGATGCGATTTCTACTGCCTGTTCCCTGATATCATCATCACTCCAGGGACCGGGCACGATGATTACCGGAGTAATGTTCCCCAGCTCAGCGGTAAATCTTTTTGTCACCAACGGCGTGTGTTCGGTCTTGCGTTTTTTAC
>DMKB01000048.1 GCA_003454665.1 Nitrospiraceae bacterium
GGGTGAATATTCACGCTGTAACTATGTGAATATTCACAAAAAAAATTGTCAATCCGGTGATTAGTACCTTGACGAAAACGGCAGTTCCTGAGATAATTTTTTTAATAATGGTGATAGTGATTTGAGCCGGTGACAGATCGTGAATATTCACCAGTTACGTACAAGTCTTTAATAATTGAAGTGGCAGGGAGGTTTAGCTATGTTGGCCTATGGAGCAGGAGGGAACACGGTCACCCTTGACATGCAGGAAATGAGGCACTGCGAAGCCTGTAATCAGGATCGTTCGTTCAGCGTGGTTTTGCAGTACCGGTACTGGGGTTTTGACTGGATCTTTAATTTTCTGACGATGCGGAAGTATGTTATGCGCTGCGATGTGTGCGAGAACGGCCTGGAACTGGACAGGAAAACGGTGGAGGCGAAGCTTGACGGAGTGCCGATCCCGTTCATCCACCGGTACGGCATGCTCACGCTCCTCGAACTCATTGCCCTGCTTCTCATCTGGGTGGCGTAAGTGACGGCTGCCCGGCAGAAAAAGCTGGATAGAACCCATATCAAGAACAATGCACTGCTGCAGGACGAATAATTCAGGAGGAACTGACATGGTATTTGAAGAGCTGGATATTATAATTGAGCAATTGTTTCACTCTCTCGTGGATACGAGCCCGAAGGATGTACGGCCGTGGCGTCCCGCAAGCCCGCTGCATCTGAACGAGCAGGATATCAAGGAACGGACGCCGGTCTGGCAGGCGATCTCCGATCTCTGGCTGGCGCAGGAACTCGAGGAATACGAGGTGCGCGCCATTGCCTGGGCGCTGGCCCAGTCACCCCATGACTGGCAGCAGCTCGAAGAAATATTTCTGTTCGAAGTTGCGCCCGTTGTCCACGGCAATCTGCGCGGCGGAGCGGGCGTCTGGGGCTCCTTCGATATCCTCTCGTTACGGGAGGCGATTGCGAGGAATCTNNAATCTGCGAAATCCGCTGTACGCCCAGGAGGCCATCAGCAACAGGGAAGGAATGACAGAGCTGGTGGCAGACGACTGGAAGCGGGTCAGGGCATATTTTATCGGGTTCCGCTCTTCGCCGGCGTAGGGCGTTGAACCGACAGAACAAAGCCCGCCGGAATTTCATTCCCTCCGCGGCAACCGCCGCGGAGGTCGTCATTTCCGCAGTCCGCCTTCGCGGACTTTTTTTGTTGTAATCTGATACAATAATCATTACACTTGTACTGTACTTACCTTCCCGGGAAGCATTGTTTCCGAGCGCCGACTGCGAATTCCTGAACCTGGAGGACGATATGAAGACGCTGACCGTACTTTCGCTGCTGATCGGTACAATCCTTTTTTCCGTTCCATCCGTGTTCGCCGCTGACAGCTGTACCGGCTGCCACGCAGACACGAAAAGAATGAATAACTTCGGGTATCCTCAATTTACGCTCACGGCATCGGAGGTGCAGAAGCAGACGAAGATGCCGGCTCCCTGCAGCGGCTGCCATGGGGGAAATCCAGCGGCCCCTTCCCGGGAAGAGGCCCACAAAGGAATCCTTACGGTCAGGGCCGTCACCCGGGACTGGCAGGCCGTCACCCGGGCTGAAATGCCTGCAGAGGACGTCGCGGGCTGGTCCCACCTTGAACCGAGGGGCAAGGACCGGTCCAAGCAGCTCGGCCCGCAGGTCGTCAAAAAGGGTGCGTTCAAGGCCAACAGGAAATACCGGACCATCATCTGGCACGACAAAAATCCCGAGACCTTCGCCTTCAACCCCACGATCGCCATGAAGACCTGCGGGGTGTGCCATCGTGATATCGTCAAAAGCTTCCTCAAGAGTTCCATGGGCGGCGCCCGGGGCGCCCATACGCAGAGCCAGTACGTCTACTGGACAGGCCCGGCAGGCCCGCAGAGCTGCGGCCTCTGGACGGGCGACCTTGCCCAGCCTGGTCAGGACACCTTCACCGACACAAACAGACAACTCTACAACAAACATTCCACCACGGCGGTCACAAAAAAAGACGCCTATAATCTACAGAGAAACTGCAACCGCTGTCACGTGGGATGTCTCGACTGTCATTACCGTCCCCAAAAGAAAGACCCAAAGGACCCGGGGAAGGGCCCCCATACCTTCGCGAAGAATCCCGAACCCCTGACCTGCTACGGCGGCGGACGGTCCTTCGCGTGCCACGCCGGCCCCCTCGACCGGAGGCGCGGAGACGGGTATATCAGGGCCGAGCTGGCAAAGGCGAGTGAAAAGGGTGTTGCTGTCCTGAAGGACGCCGTCGATGTGCATATGGTGAAGGGAATTTCCTGCGTGGAATGCCACGTGCCGAATGGGGAAACAGGGTACCACGGCGATCTCCGGAGAACCGTGGACTGTGCGCGATGCCACGGAAAGACCGTGAAGTCCCACAAGAAGGGTCTGCACGGGAAGGTGGATTGCGCTTCCTGCCACACCCCCCTCATCGGGGGCTATGCCTTTAACTTCTGGACCACCATCGGTACAGGGGGAGCGAAAAATCCGCTCAAGAGGATTCAGGACTACTATGTTGATGCCATACCACCGATTATCGTCAAGAATCCGAAGGGGGTCTGGATACCGGTGCATGTCGTGCCGCACACCTCGGGGAACGTGAAGGCCTCTGAAGTGACGATGTCCACGAGACTTCTGTTCAGGAACAGGCCGGATGCGGCAATCAACAGGCGGTATGTTTCGAACGACTCCTACGCCATTACCGGCCTGGTGAAGAACCTCGATGCAAAGGACCACGATACCCTGGTCTGGCTGAATGTCGACCGCGTTGCCCACGGCACCGGCAAATCGAGGACCTGTGAGGATTGCCACGCCTCGACTGCCCAGAAGGTGACGACGGGATTCAGTGAAGGTTCTTACAAGGACGTTGAAGACGGTGAATACACGATCATCGCAGATGAAAAGGGACTGCGGGTGACAAACTTTAAAGGGCCCGACGGCGAGCCGATGTCGAAAGACCTGGTGCCCTTGAACGACAAATGGTTCCTGAAAGGCGATTTCTCGCTGCCGAAGATAAAAAAGAAGAGGCTGTATAAGAAGCTGCGTAAGAAGTACCAGTCTCGAAAGTTTACCCACTAGCCGGTTGCGGGCAGAGGTGACCCATGGAAACGTTAAGACGAAAAAACAAGATTCCGACACGATATCATCGGGTTTCTGGATGCCTCATTATTTTTTCGCTGACACTTCTGGTCGGATCGAGTACCTGTGGAGCTGCAGGAGGTCCAGGCAGGATGATGCCGTCAGAACAAAACATGAGCGCAGCCGATGAAATTTCAGGAACGGGAACGATCCGATACATCAGTCTCGAAGGCGGGTTTTACGGAATTGCTGGCGATGACGGCAAGAAGTATCTCCCCTTGCATCTTACTCAGGAATTCAAGGCCGATGGCCTGCGGGTGACCTTTCGGCCTCGCGTCCGCACCGAC
>DMKB01000245.1:0-2741 GCA_003454665.1 Nitrospiraceae bacterium
ATACAGTGAGAGTAATTATTTCTTTATGATACCGCAAGCAATGCGAGGTGCTGCGCTTCCCGCAGGGTATGTTTTGTAGTCATCCGGGCCGGCATGGATAACGATTGCTGAGCCGTTCTTTAATTCTGCCGTGGCAGTTCCTGCGCTTGCCGGCGCGTAATTCGCAATGACAAAAAGAAAAAGGAACGAAGTAATGATCATCACGTATCTCATGGGCTTCACCCTCCTCTTCAGATAGGGAGTTCAATTCCTCGGAAAGCAAGATACCGAGGTTCTCCACCTCCGTATCATGCAGCACGTGAGGCGCGGCTCTTCTCCGTACTCTCAGACCGCGTTTTATCGAGATACTCGCGCCAGGGTTCCCAGTAGTATTTCTTCCACCCCTTGTTCACCTCTTCATAATCGTGATCAGCCACGTTTACGTGGACCAACTCGATCCTGCCGCTCTCTCCCTCGGGCCAGAACGTAAGGACCAGCGTCGAATCAATGTCCTCGGGCTTCCAGTGGTGTCCGCGCCAGGACTGGACGATAACGCGCTTCGGGATTGTGTACAGCGTCTTCCCGGAGAGCATATCATCGAATGCCCGGAACGCCGACCCCGGTTCACGACTTATGGTTACCGGATAACCGGTAATGGCTTCGTGCGCCGCAGGATCCAGATACATATGGTACAGTTTCCCGGCCGGCGCCGGAAGTGTCACGCTTTGATGAATGGTCTTCGGCATAGGAATCATCTCCTTTCGAAGAAAGAGAATCCATTACTCCCTTTCACAACTTTTTCAGCAACATCCTTTCGTTGTCCCGTCTGCACGTTCACGCTGCTTTCGTAAATGCGCCTTTCAGTACCGTTTCCCTGATCCAGCCCACGAGGAGATCAGTGATTTTCCCGGGATCGTCTTCCTGAAGGTAGTGGAGGCCCGGCCCGAAATCATTGACTACGAGCTGGGGAAGCTTCTGCTTCAGCATCAGGAGATGATATTCAGAGTCCTTCGTAATGATGGTGCCTGGTTCGGCTTTTATCCACAGGACAGGCGTTGTCAGTGACGGTAGTTTCTCCCCGAGTTCTTCTATAAACGCGAGGCTGTCCGCAGGTTCACATTCGATGGGGATGAGCTGCGGGAATGTCCTTATTGCCTTGCGCGATCCTATGGTCGGGAAGGGCGCGCGGTAATGGCCCATGACCTCTTCCGTCATGTTTTTCTTGTTCAGTACCGCTCCCGGCAGAAGCTTGTTCACGAAGACGTTCATCACCTGGTTCATGAGGTACCCGACGGGCGAGCGGAAGAGCTTGAAGCCCGCTTTGAACGAGCCGAAGTCTTCCCATGCCATGTTCCAGAGGAAGGTCTCCATGAGGGCGATTCCCTGAATATTCCCGGGATGGTGGACGGCGTAGTACGTTCCGAGCGGTCCGCCCCAGTCCTGTAGGACAAGGACGATGTTCTTGAGTCCGAGCTTCTCGATGAATCCATCCACGATCCGCTCATGCAGCCGGAGATCATAGCTGACATCAGGCTTGTCTGATTTGCCGAAACCCAGAAGATCGAGGGCAATGCCTCTTCGTCCCGTTTCTCTCGCCACCCTCGGCAGGATATTTCTCCAAATATAGGAAAAAGTGGGATTCCCGTGGATGAAGAGGATGGGGTCACCTTGGCCTTCCTCTACGTAATGGATCTCGTGGCCATCTATCGTTATAAAACGGCTCTCGAAGGGGAACTCGGCCGAGGGCCCTGTTTCCTTGTACTGTCCTTTTCCGGTCTCCATAACGGCCTCCTTATGCCGCAGAGCTTGCTGCCTCCTCTCCGGCGGTGTGGTTCCTGAAATAAAAAACCGGACTGCCCCGTTCAATCGATCCCTCGGCAGCCCGGCCGTCTTTTGCTCTCACTGGTGACAGGGTAAAAGACCCATGGCTTTCCGCCCCCTCGTCGCGGAAGGTTCGGCTTTATCAGGACTAATTATGTCCTGTATAAAGGATAGCGCGGTACGGGGGAGTTGTCAAGGCATGGATGAGAAGATGCCGGAAAGGGGAGGGAACGGCGTGCAGGAAGTTGAAAAGGCGGGGATTGCTTTTCTTTGGTCAATCCACCCGGATGAAGGGGTAACGTTCCCGGTCCTCCCGGGACCAGAGCGAAATGCCTGCCCAGGTGCCGAGGGTTTCGATGTCGATAACGGCGTCGGAATTCTCGAAGGTAATGAATCCGGAATGCCCTGCCTTGAGGAGCGCTGCCAGGAGAATGGTATCGAGATACCGTTCTTCCTCAGGACTGGATAATCTTCCCTTGAATCCGCGGCGGTGTATTCTAACGTGAAATCCTCTGCTTTCCAGCTCCGGGGCCCAGGTGAGGACAGCCTCCTTCGCTTTTCGTTCAAATTCTTTTGGGGAGTTGAAGGTGAAGGTCCTCGACGCAGGTATCAACCGCGAGAGGAACGACAGGGACTCAGGGGCTTTTTCCACCCGTGACCGCAGGTCCTCGAGCATCAGGGGTACATCCTCGGCGGAAAGCTTAAGGACATTGTAGAATTCAGTCCGGCTTACCCGTCCGAAATCACCGAGCACGCTGACTGCCCGCTTAAAACCGCCTTCCCTGACGCTCACGACAACGTTCTGTTCCTGCATGGCACGCTCAACTGCATGATCAATGGTGCTGTAACCGTCTTTAGATAAAGTATATCACAGCTCGGCTCATGGTTAGGGGGAGGAAAAAAGAAGGAAATGCAACAATAAGACTAATTTCGTAATGTGG
>DMKB01000245.1:2778-31612 GCA_003454665.1 Nitrospiraceae bacterium
AATCCATAGTCTGTATATTCCGCCATGATCGGGTCATTCGAGTAGCCGCTTGAGACAATGGCCTTCACGTCCGGATCAAATGCAGCTAATTTCAGGACCGCCTCCTTGCCGCCCATTCCTCCCGGGATCGTGAGGTCCATGATGACCGCGCTGAAGGGCGATCCGGATTCCTTATTTTTCCGATAGACGTCGATAGCTTCTGAACCGTTCTTCGCGAACGCCACGTCATAGCCGAGTTCATTCAACATCGTTCCGGCCACGTTCCGGACAATCTCCTCATCGTCTACGACGAGGATATTTCCGCTGCCCCGAATGGGGCGTTCATCCTCTTCCTTTTCAGCCGGTACCATCTTTTCTGAAGCCCGCAGATACATATAAAATGCCGTACCTGCGCCTAATTTCGATTCTGCCGATATATGTCCGCCATGACGTTTGACGATGGAATATGAGGTCGCCAGACCGAGACCGCTCCCTTTTTGCTTTGTCGTGAAATAGGGGTCGAATATTTTCTGCAGATGATCCTGCGGGATGCCGATACCCTGATCGCGAACCGTTACTCTGGTATAGTTGCCTTTGGCGAGGGGCAACACATCGCCGGAACCGACAGAAACATTTTCAGCGGTGATCCTGATCGTTCCCCCCTCAGGCATGGCGTCCGCAGCATTGATGATGAGATTGTTGATTACCTGGCTCATCTGTCCTTCATCTACGTCAACGGCCCAGAGGTTCTCGGGAATGGTATACTCACAGGTGACGGAAGAGCCGCGAAGCACGAAGCCGCCGCACTCCCGCAGCAATTCGCCGAGGAAAACCACTTTTTTGACGGGCGCGCCGCCTTTTGCAAAGGTGAGAAGCTGCTGGGTCAGATCTTTTGTCCTGAGCGATGCTTTTTCGGCTTCGTTGAGCATCCGGTACAGGCTGTTGTCAGGCGTGAAATGGGTTTTAACCACGCTGATATTCCCCAGCACGGCAGTAAGGAGATTGTTGAAGTCATGGGCAAGTCCCCCGGCAAGGGCGCCGAGTGATTCGAGCTTTTGGACTCGTAAGAGCTCTGCTTCAAATTGTTTCTGCTCCATGATGTTCCGGCTGACCGTTGCAAGCGCTTCAGGCTCGCCGCTCGCCGCGTCCTTTATAAGAAAACCGTTAAAGAGCACGGGAATTTCTTTGCCTGTGGTAACATGCCGGAAGCGGAGTTCGCCTGACCAGGTGCCGTGTTGTTTCATTGTCGGCAGCACATGGTCACGAAAATACGGCAGGTCATCGGGCGAGAGATAATCCAGCACCGACGTTTGTGTCACGTCATCAACACCGGCAAGTTCCTTGCCCGCTGTATTGACATACAGAACTGCTCCGTCCAGGGAGGCAATGCCGATAAAATCACTGCTGTTTTCCACGAGCAGTACTAACTTCCGTCGCTCCTCCTCGGCGCGCTTTCGTTCATCAATCTCGTGTTCCAGTCCTGTTTTCGCCCGTAATAACTCATCGGCATGCTGCCGCGCTTTCTCCATACGCAAGTGGAATTGCAATATATAGCCGGAGAGGAGTCCGGTGACCAGGAGCCCGGCCGCGAGGATCGCCCATGGCTGCCAGCTCATGCCTGCTATACCGTGTTTTGGTGAAGGAGCGCATAGTATCTTCCATGTTCGTCCTGCCACGGCAAAAGTCTCCGCGTAGTGCATGCCTGCCGTGAGGTCGGCCTCGACCGAATGCGGCGTTGCCGTTGCCGCGCGGAGGCGCGATGGGTGAACATACAGAAGACGCCTGCCTTCAGTAGCAGACTCATCGGTCAGAACAATATCGATTCCCCGTGGTTGCAGACGGGATATGCTCTTTTCAACCAAATCACCGATCCGGTAGACCCCCAGAACGAACCCTCTCAGGTGCCTGCGCCGGGCTTCAACGGAATCCGTGGCCATGCCCTGTCGATAAACCGGTTCAAAGATGAGAACGCCGAATTGCTCCTCTTTTTCCTGTACCAGCCTGATTCGCGCGGTGGCGGTCTTTAATCCGCTGTCCCGGGATTGTTCAAGTGCCGCGAGGCGCGAGGAGTTCGAGGCGACGTCAAAGCCGAGGGCGTTTTCGTTTCCCTCATAGGGTTCGACAAAATAGACGGGATAGTATTCGTCACGGCGGCCGGCCGTCACCATCACACCCTGTTCTTTTCTCTCCGTTATCAGGAAATCGGGATATCCCTCGCTGCGTGCAGCTGATACGTATGCCGCACGCTTTGTGTGCGGTACGCGGGGTATCCACTCGAGGGCCTGAATTCCTTCAGAGTGCCACAGCAAATACTTTGTGAAAGTGTGGAACTCGAACCGCTCGACATCGCGGGACGCCGCGTAAAAGGAGGCAATTGCATCGAGTTCGTGCAGGGTATTTTCGAAGGTATTCTTGATGGCGGAAATACGGTTTTCCGATCCTCGTTCAAAGTCTCCGACGGTCTTTCTTTCTTCCCATCCCCCGGCGGCAATGAACAGAAGGACGGACAGGGTAATGCCCATGCACGATACGAGCATCACCATGTACCGCTTCCGTATGAATCCAAATGCCCGGCGCAGCCCACGCTGCAGATTTTGATGCGCAGATTTCTTGATCACCATGGTCACCTGTGCTGCGATCCTGTGTCGTCTCGCCTGTTTTCCCGCATCAGCATTCCGGTACGGCGTGACTTCAGCGGGGGAGAATTTTTTTGAACTTCCCCACCACTCTGCTGAAATCCGACACGATTTCGTCTGCCAGCATGCTTCCCGTGTAGGTGTAATGCAATTCTATCACGGATTTCACGGTTGTACGGTCTTTCTCGGTCAGGCCGCGGCTCGCGACGTACGAGGTGTTGATCTTTTTCTCGATCGAGCCATCCCTGTCGAGGACATAAATAACGCCGCCCGTCATGCCGGCGCCTACATTGTAGCCGACGTCGCCGAGCACCACGACCGTCCCGCCGGTCATGTATTCGCACAGATGCAGGCCCGTGCCTTCGACGACGGCTGTCGCGCCGCTGTTTCTGACAGCAAAGCGTTCGCCTGCCATGCCTGCGGCGTAGAACTCGCCGCCGGTGGCGCCATAGAGCACCGTATTGCCGACGATCACGTGTTTGTGCGGCTCTGCAAGGTCCGCGTGGACGATCGCGAGCCTGCCGCCGAACATGCCTTTGCCCACGTAGTCGTTGGCGTCTCCGATAAGGGTAAGAGAAACCCCGCAATGGTTGAAGGCGCCGAAGCTCTGGCCTGCCGTGCCGCCGAAGGTGAGGCGGATGGTGTCGGGCGGAAGCCCTGTGTCTCGATATTTCCGGGCAATGGCGTAGTTGATTTTAGCCGGTATGCTTCGGTCAATGTTCCGGATAACATAATTCCGCTCCACCGGCTTGGCAGCGTCGATAGCGGGCAGAATATCCTCGAGAATACGGTCGTTCATGGAGGGTGCGGGGTTGTCGTTCCGTGTGCAGGCGCACATGCGTGGGCCCGCGCCGGCGTTGTCAAGGAGCGGCCCGACCTGGATGCTCCCTGTGCCCTGCTGGGTGACGGCAGGCGACGTGACCAGGAGGTTGCTCCGTCCGATGATCTCGTCCAGGCCCGTTACCCCCATTTCCGAGAGGATTTCGCGCACTTCCCGGGCAACGGCCCGGAAATAGGTGGTGATGGAATTCACCGTTCCCCGGAACTTCTTTCTGAGTCTTTCGTCCTGCGTCGCGATGCCCGTGGGGCACAGATTTGAATGGCACTGCCTGGCCATGACGCACCCCGCGGCGATCATGGTGGCGGTGCCGAACCCGAACTCCTCGGCGCCGAGGAGCGCTGCGATCACCACGTCCCTTCCCGTGCGCAACCCCCCGTCCACGCGGAGCCGGATCTTTTCCCTCAGCCCGTTGTTCATCAGCACCCGCTGGGTTTCTGCCAGCCCGATCTCCCAATAGCTTCCCACATTCTTGATGGAGCTGATCGTGGCGGCGCCGGTGCCGCCCTCACAGCCGCTTATCTGCACGATGTCGGCGTAGGCCTTCGCCGCACCCGCGGCCACCGTGCCGACGCCGGTCTCGGACACGAGCTTGACGCAGACATGGGCATTGGGGTTCGCCTGCTTCAGGTCGTGAATGAGCTGGGCGAGGTCTTCGATCGAGTAGATGTCGTGGTGCGGAGGAGGGGAGATCAGTATGCGATGGGGCGTACAATGCCTGAGCGAAGCCACGTACTCCGTGACCTTGATCGCCGGAAGGTGGCCGCCTTCGCCGGGTTTCGCGCCCTGGGCGATTTTGATCTCCAGGTCAGTTGCCGAGGCAATATACGTCGGCGTAACGCCGAATCTTCCGGAAGCGATCTGTTTCATGGCGCTGTTTTTCATGCCGAAGTACCTGGCCGGATCTTCGCCCCCTTCGCCGCTGTTGCTCTTTATGCCGAGGCGGTTGCACGCCTCGGCAATGGTTTCATGGGCCTCAGGAGAGAGGGAGCCCAGTGACATGGCGCCGGTCACGAACCGTCTGAGGATTGCTTCTTCAGGCTCCACGTTCTCGACGGGGACAGGCGTCCCCGTTGCATAGCCGAGAAGGTCGCGGAGAGACGCGGGACGGGCCTGTGCTGCCTTGGAGAAGTCTGCATATGCTGCAGCGTCTCCGCTTCTCATGAATTTGTTCAGGCCCACGACTGTTGGCGCCGACCACGCGTGATGTTCGCCGTCTCTTCTGAATTTCATATCGCCGCCCTCGTCCAGGGCCGGTTCCGGCGTCCCGTAGGCCAGGTCGTGTCTCTGTACCAGTGATTGCTCGATTGCATTCAGGCCGTGGGCCTCGATGGTGACGGGCGTGTTCGTGAAGAAAGCTTCGACAAAATCCCGGTTCAGGCACAGGGTATCAAAGAGCTGCGCAGCATGATAGGAGTTGATCGTGGAGATTCCCAGGCGGGCAATAACTTTTAAGAGTCCGCTCTCTGTTGCCTGCAGGTAGTGTTGGGCCGCCCTGTCGAATGACAGCGGTATCTGCCCGCTGTCGCATAGATCCTTGATCGTTTGAAACACGAGATAGGGATGGACTGCCGAGGCCCCGAATCCGACGAGACAGGCAATGTGGTGAACGTCACGCGCTTCACCGGTCTCGACGATGATGCTCGCCCGGTGCGTCAGGTTTTCGCGGGCCAGAGCCTTGTACGCAGCCGAGAGTGCGAGAAGGGAAGGGACGGCGAGTCGTTCTTTCGCGATGTCTCCATCGGTGAGGATAATAATTTCCCTTCCGCTCTGTACCGCGTCAATCACGGTTTTCTGGAGTTCAGCAACGGCACGGGAGAGGTCTGCCCCCTCTTTGGGATAGGTTGTCGAGATTCTGCCGGCGGGAAATTGCTTCTGCGACTCGATCTCCCGGAGTAGAGGTCCTCCAAGCACGGGAGAATCAATCCCGAAGCGGCGCGCATGGTCGGGCGATGGCTGGAGGAGATTTCGCTTCGGCCCCATGTTGATCCGGAGGGACATGACCATCTTTTCACGGATCGGGTCGATGGGAGGGTTCGTCACCTGGGAGAAGCGCTGCTTGAAATACCGGAACAGGAGCTGTGGTCGCTCACAAAGCGGCGGGAGCGGGGTGTCGTCGCCCATGGACCAGACCGGCTGCTTGCCGTTCTCTGCCATGGGCCGAAGCGAGAGCCTGATTTCTTCCGCCGTGTAGCCAAAGGCGATCTGCTTTCTCGTGATGTCCCCGCTGGTTTCGGGTGAGGACATCGTCCTGTCCTGAAGTCGTAGGAGAAACTTCTCGATCCAGTCCGCGTAGGGATTCTCAGCGGCAAGCGTTCGGACAATTTCATCGGTGAAGCGCACGGTACCGGTGGCGAGGTCCACGGCAATGGTCTCGCCGGGGCCGAGCCTGCCTTTTTCCCTTATCCTGCTCTTCCCGAGATCGACCATGCCCATCTCCGATCCCAGAACGAGGAGGCCCTCTTCCGTGATCGCGTACCGGAGCGGCCTGAGGCCGTTCCGGTCCATGTGAGCGCCGACGGTATTGCCGTCGGTAAAGGCCACGGCGGCCGGGCCGTCCCAGGGTTTCATGAGCAGGGAATGGTACTCAAAGAAGCCCCGCTCTTTTGCGTCGTGCGGCCCGTTTTCCCAGGCAGGGGGAATGCACATGATCACGGCGTGCTCAGGAGAAAAACCTGACAGTACGAGGAGCTCTACGACTTTGTCGAGGGATGCAGAGTCGCTCTCATCAGGAGACAGGAGCGGGACCAGGTGGTCCATCCCGTCCCCGAAAATCTCGTGGCGCATCATCTGCTCGAGGGTCGACATCCAGTTGCGGTTCCCCTGGAGGGTGTTGATCTCTCCGTTGTGTGCCAGGACCCGGAAGGGCTGGGCAAGCCGCCAGTCCGGTGACGTATTCGTCGAGAAACGCTGATGGAACAGGCAAAAGGCCGATGCAAGATCGCCGTCGTTCAGGTCAGGGTAGAACTCCGCGAGGTGAGTGGCGACGAGCATGCCCTTGTACACCGTTACCCGGGAGGAGAGGGAAGGCAGGTAAATATCTTCGCCGAATTCTTTTTCGAGGGCCCGTCGTGCTAAATAAAGCCTCACTTCTCTCGATTCGAGAGCAATCCGGCCGGCGTCCAGGAAAAGCTGACGGATGCGCGGCTTCGCAGCGAGGGCTGTTTTTCCCGCGGCATCATCATTCGTCGGAACATCCCTCCAGCCGAGGGGAATGAGGCCCTGTTGCTTAATCCGGCTCTCAATTGCTCCTTCCATGCCCTCCCGGTAGAGAAAGAATACCCCGGCAGCGAGGGCGTTCTCGTCTGCAGGCAGGTGACCGACCTTCTTCAGTTCTTTCAGGAAAAATTGCTTCGGAAGCTGGATCAGGATGCCGGCGCCGTCCCCGGTCTTGCCGTCCGCTCCCACGGCGCCCCGGTGGGTGAGGTTTTTGACGGCCTCAACGCCCTGAGCGACTATTTCATGGCTCGCGACTCCATGGATGTTGCAGATAAAACCGACACCGCATGATCCTGACACGCTGCTGTGCATTATTATATTTGACCTTTTCGTATTTTACTTGAAACAATGTTATTGCCATGCCTGGACAGGCAACAACGCGCCCCCGAAGAAAAGCCTTTTTCGCGCAGAGACGCAAAGAAAGGATAAAGCGTATAAGAACGTTTTGGCCGTAAAGCCAAAGATAAGCAAAAACCTGGTCTCTGAGCTGCTCATCAAATCCTTCGGACTGTCCGGAGCCTCTGTCGTTGTTGTTCTTTGCGGCTTTGCGCGAGACAGGCATTTGCAGTTGCTTTTTACTTTACTATCGCTCAAGCTTTTTCCCGGATCAGGGCACGAGAGGGGAGACGCGACAGATCACGATGAATTCGACAATGCCTGTCGAATTGAATCGCTCAATTCCTTGATCTTAAAGGGCTTGGTTACTACACTCGCGAATCCGTATGTACGGTATTCAGCCATGACGGGGTCGTGAGAATAGCCGCTCGACACGATTATCCTGGCATTCGGGCTCGCTTCTATCAGTTTTTGCGCGGCCTCCTTGCCCCCCATGCCGCCGGGTATGGTTAAATCCATAACGACGGCGTCAAAGGGGGCCCCCTGTTCCTGGGCCGCGCCGTACAGTTCCAGGGCTTTCTCGCCGTTGTCGGCGAATGCTACGGAAAAGCCCAGGTAGGAGAGCATTTCTCCCGCCACGGTCCTGACCGCGTCCTCATCATCCATAACCAGGACCCTTCCTGTTCCCCTGAACAGGGTCTCATCATCGCTCCCGGCAGGTGTCGTCCTTTGCATTGATGCGGGCAGGTAGAGATGGAAGGTCGTGCCGGCGCCCATCTCAGACTCTGCTGCAATGTGGCCTTCGTGTTTTTTTATGATGGAATATGATGTGGCGAGACCGAGTCCGCTTCCCTTCTGTTTTGTCGTAAAGTAGGGGTCGAATATCTTCGGCAGGTGCTCCCGCGGCATGCCGATCCCCTTATCACGGATCGATATCCGCACATATTCTCCTTCTTTCAACGGGAGGGCGTCCTGTTGACGAACAACGACATTCTCGCAGAATACCTTGACCGTCCCTCCGGACGGCATTGCCTGGCTTGCGTTGATGATCAGATTGCTGATCACCTGGGTTATCTGTCCTTCGTCGATTTCAGCGGACAACAGGTCCTTGGGAATGAAAAATTTGCACCGTACGTTTGAGCCTCGCAGGGCGAACTTGGCTGAATTTTTCACCAATGCTCCCAGGGAAACGATTTTTTTTACGGGCTCTCCGCCCCGGGAGAAGGTGAGCAGCTGCTGCGTCAGGTCCTTGGCCCGGGAAAACGCTTGCCCGGCATCGGTCAGTTTTTCGTATACTTTGTCTGCCGGGTCGGCATACATCTTCGCCAGTTCGATGTTTCCCAGAATACCGGTCAGGAGATTGTTGAAATCATGGGCAAGGCCGCCGGCGAGAAGCCCGACGGATTCCAGTTTCTGCGCCTTGAGCAGTTCGTCCTCCATCTTTTTTCGGAGAATGTGGCGCCACATGCCGTTCATCAGCAGGGTGAGCTGCTGGATGTCCGATTCATCGTATTCCGCCTCCTTGTTTCCCACGACAGCCACACCCACGACGCGGTCCCCCTCCATGAAGGGCAGGCTCAGCACACGCGCCAGCGGGACGTGGCCGCCGGGCAGACCTTTTTTTTCAGGATGAGGGGTCGAATAATCATTTATGATGATAGGTCTTTTTTCTCTGACGGCGTCCGCCCAGAGACCGGCCTCATCCATCGAAAAATGGAGTGGCTGGTCGACGACGGCGCAGTCCTTCATCGCCGGCGAGTACACGGCATGTGTGGCAAGCGCCGTCCCTTCATTGTTCATCAGCCCCGTAAAGCCCATGGTGCTGCCCGTGAGTTTTACGCCCTGTTCGAGCATGAATGATGCAATGTCCTGAATCGAGGCGTCTGTCATGCTGTTCAGTTGCAGCAAGGCTTTGAGTCGTGCCTCGCTGAGTTTCAGCGCGTCCTCGTGCTGTTTTCGTTCGGTGATATCGAGGGCCGTAAAAATCACCCCGGAAGACAGGTCCGCGGGATTGATCGGCGTTGACTGGAGGAAGATGTCCAGTATATCGCCATCTTTCCGTTGCCAGCGCGTTTCGACTGATCCCGTTCCTTTCTTATGAATTTCATCGTATTTGTTTTTGCCGACGCGGTTAAATTCTTCGTCACTGGGATAAATTACCCGCGAGCTTTTGCCGATCAGATCTTGACCGGTATACCCGAGGAGCGTCTGCATATGGTCGTTTACCCAGCTGAACACCCTGTTATGAACGAGGCCGATGCAGATCGGCGCCGCCTTCAGGAGGCCCTTCAGGGTCGCCTCACTCTCACGAAGAGCTTCCTGGGACCGTTTGCTCTCGGAGATGTCGTAAATTGTGCCCTGGACAGAGACAGGTTTTCCAAAAGCATCACAGACGTTGCGAATTAATTCACGGACCCAACATATCTGCCCATCTTTACGCATGATACGGTATTCCCGATCAGCTGAGAAATCTGGAACGGAACGTATATTCTCAATGCTTTCATGATTCACGCCCATGTCATCCTGGTGTATTATTTGAATCCAACTTGGATTTCCTGAAAGGAAATCCTGCTCGGTATACCCGGTGATTTTTTCAACAGCTCCATGAAAGAAATCAGGGGTAAAATCCAAGTTGCCGCTAAAAGCTATTCCTTGAAAATTCTCTATGAATAGGCGGTACTGCTTCTCGCTCTTCTGCTGCGAGTCTTCGGACTGCCTTCGTTCAAGTTCCGCAGAAGCACGGGAAGCGAATATCCGCAGCGTTGATTCGGCGGTGGCCGTATGTCCGAGCGGCTTGTCGTCCATGACGACCATAAGCCCGATGGCCCGCTGCGCGGAATCGAACAGGGGTGTGCCGATATAACTCTCGATACCCATCTCGACGAGCAGCTGATCATGGGGAAATTGCCGTTGAACATCCTGAGGATAGCAGCGAAGGGTCTGTCCGATCACGTTCTCACAGGGTGAATCTTTCAGGGCGTATTCAAAGTTGTCGGCTCTCTGGCCGCCGTCGAAGACGGCGACGGTCCTGACATGGTCAGGGGTTTTTTTTGACAGCTCCCCGACAAAGGCGAACCGCGTCCCCAGGCTATGGGCGAGATGCTCGACGAGAGAATAAAAAAACGCGTCACCCGTCGCTGCCGAAACTCCTTCCGAGATCGTACGGAGCGTTTTTTCAAGCTTTGTGCTCTCTGATTCCGATCCGTTGTATTGTTTGGTCAGCTGGTTTTCCGTGCTCTTCGTGTTTTTCATATCAGATGATTTCCTCACCTCCGCAACCAAGCTTTATGCGTTTTCACCGGAGGGTGCTCCTGCCTGCCAGGAGCTTCACGTTGATAGCCTGTTCAAGCTCCTTCTTGAACGATTCCGTATCGCGAAAATGGAGGACCTGCAGCCCTTCATTCGATGCACGCTGCACGTTATCGGAGTTGTCGTCTATGAACAGCCCCTCATCGGAGCTGATCCCGATGGCGGCGCATACATCGCTGAAAACCGAAAGCTCACGTTTGCTTTTCCTGATCCGATAGGAGTTGAAGATGTACTGAAAATGCTGAAAAAACGGCGTCTTTGCGTTGATCTCATCGAGCCAGTTCGTCTGGTCACTCAATATCGCAAGGAGCAGACCGCGGGCCTTCAGCCGCTCCACAATGGTGAGCATCTCCGGCCGCAGGACGAACCTCCCAAGTATTTCTTCCCGTAATTCCTCATCACTGCCGGAGACTCCGGTTTTCCCGCGCAGCGCCGTCCAGTACTGCGATTCATTCACCAGACCCGTTACGTAACCGCTCTCGTGGATGAGTTCGTCGGCGATACTCCGAAACCGCTCCGGATCGAGGCCGTTCTTCTTCCCGATGGCCAGCAGCCCCTCCCGGAACCCCTCTTCAGCAAGGACTCCACCGAAATCGAATATGGCCGCCTTGACGGTTTTGCGCGCTCTCTGCATGAGAATGGTCCGCCTGCATCTCCCGTTAACCGCGGTGCTGTTGACCACCTGATAATCACTCTAAAAAAATAATAGCACAATGCTGGGAGAAAACAGGCAACCCTCGAAATTTTAATCGTTTTTTCCTGTTCTTTGTGATAGAATCGTACAACAAAAGTCGTAAGGAAAGGCTTTGCTCTGCTCTTGATACACTTCCAAAAACATAACAGGGGGACAACCATGATCGAGAACGACGGGGAAAAGCAGCTCAGGATGCTGTCGGCAGCAATGACGATTCACCATAGTATCGGCGCTAACCTGGAACTGGACGAGATCAGCGGCATTTTGGTGCAGGAACTTACAGCGATTGTGCCCTGTGAAGGGTGTGCGATTCTCCTGTTCGACGACAAAAAAGTCAGGATACTGTCGGAGCGCGGCTTCCGCGTGAAGCTTGACGGGAAGGTGCTTACCACGGATTTGCCTGCTCTTCAACAGATCGTTTCGACAAAACAGAGCGTCACCACCGGCGACATCGCGAAGAGCCCGCTCTCGTCATGCGTTCCCGAAGACTGCGTGATGAAATCCATGATCTGCACGCCGATCACGGTAAACGGCGTGGTGAAGGGAGCGATCCATATCGATTCGCTGAATGAAGATGCCTTCACCACCGATGACCTGCATTTTGTCGAACTGCTCACCAAAGAGATTTCCCTCGCCGTAGCGCGTTCGTTACAATATTCTTCTGTAAAGGCCATGGCAATGCGGGACCCCCTCACCGGATGCTATAATAGAAGAAAGTTTGACGAGGACGTGTCCCTGCTCTTGTCGCGCTGCAGCCGATACGAGAGGCCGCTGTCGCTGCTGATGATCGATATTGACTGGTTTAAAGCCTATAATGATCATCATGGACATCCCCGGGGCGACGAGCTGATCAGGGAGATAGCAACGCTCTTTTCCCGGGCAATTCGGTGCTGCGATCAGCTCTACCGGTACGGCGGAGAGGAATTCGTAATCGTCCTCCCGGAAACGGACAGTGAAGGGGCCCTTGTTTTGGCGAGGAGGATCTGTGTCTTCATTGAGCAGCAGACCTTCGCGGGTGCGAGCGAAAGCCAGCCGGGAAAACGATTGACCGTCAGCATAGGGGTTGCCAACGTTCCCGGAGACGGGAAATCACGGGAGGAACTGCTCCAGGCCGCAGATTCCGCACTCTATAAGGCGAAACAGTCCGGACGGAACAGGGTCTGCAGTGTTGGTGACTGATGAGTTCGTTGTCGAGCGGAGGGAGACCGGATGACAAATAAACATTCAGGAGCACCGGTAACGATACCGTCTGCTATCCTCGCCTTGCACCACAGAATAGGAGCGGTCCTTGAACTCGAGGAAATCGGCCGTATCCTGGTCGACGAGCCGGTATATCTGGAGCGCTATGACGGATACGCGATCCTTCTCGGTGAAGGGAACGAAATGGGTATCCTGGCCCAGCGGGACGCCCACCTGATGATTGGTGAAGCCGGGAGCCTGTCCGATGTGCCCGCCGTACAGAGTTGCAGAGAAACGAAGACGACTGTTCATGCAGCTGATCATCTGCATCGTGCGACGCCTGAGAATCCTGACGGCAGTTCCCTGCAGTCCATGATCTGCTCTCCTGTCCTGGTCCATGATACGGTAAGGGGAGTAATCTGCCTGGTTTCATCGGACGGGGATGCTTTGCACAAGGGGGATCTGCAGTTCGCCGAACTGCTCACCCAGGAGTTGTCCATGGCTGTTCTGCGGGCGGACCAGTATGCGTGGGTCAAGGCGCTGACGTCGAGAGACGCTGGCACGGGATGTTACAATCGCGGTCAATTCAAGGAAGACATCAATGCCTCGCTGTCCAGCTCCCTGCGCTATGGAAGGCCGCTCTCGCTCCTGATGGTCACGGCCGACGATTCGGGCCGAAGGGCTGACACTCCAGTCCATGGCGATTACGGCGTGCTCATCAAGAACGTTGCCGATGCGCTCTGCAATTCCATCCGGCTCTGCGACAGACTGTACCGCTATAGTGAACACCAACTTGTTCTCCTGCTTCCGGAGACCGACCGGGAGCAGGCACACCGTGCGGCAACGAGAGTCAAGCAGCTCGTCGACGGGCGATTGGCGGACGCCGCCGAGGGTGCCGGAGGGAAGCCCCCTTCGATACACATCGGCGTCGCGAACCTTCCCGTCGATGGGGGCTCCGAGGAAACCCTCGTCCACGCGGCGGAGGCCGCCCTGAGGAAGGCGCCACAGTCCGGCGGGATCGGCACCGTTGATAGTGCATAGCTCGGGCTTTCAGGAATACCCCGCGCCACCGGCATCGTTTCCCGCCACCCACGCGTTGTCTGTGCCTGCTTCTGCATGGCCATGCGTGGAGAGAATTACCTTGACAAATAGTTATGCGATGAGGTTAAATAGTAGACACGGAGAACGAATGAACCGTGTGAAAAACGGAATGACCCGTCACCGCTCGCCGGCTTCTCTGTGCCGGTAGAGTCTCATGCTCTTCGACCGGGGCGACCGGCCGAAAATAGTTAATCGCCTGGGAAGCTTTATCCCCACGGAAATATATAGTGAGATGCGTAATTTTTTGCACGCTACGATCAAGGAGGAAATTCATGAAAAAATTATGTGTGCTGGCCCTGGTTGCTGTGCTCGCCTCAGCGATCGTTTTCGGATGCGCGAAAGGATATGAATCGCAGCAGAAAGCCGGCGATCTTACCATAACGCTTTCCATCAGGAACTACCCGCTTGTGCAGGCCGACAATACACTGGATTTTACGATTGCCGATTCCGACGGCAAGGCGGTTACGGATGCAAAAGTGGATGTTCGGTACTATATGCCGCCCTTGCCCGGGATGGCCCCTATGGATTATGTGAGCGAGGCTTCGGTCAAGGGCGACAGATACTCTATAACGGCACATATTCCTATGGCAGGGAAGTGGATGGTTGAGGTGGCGGTAAAAAGAACAGGAACGGCCGCGGTCATGACCGCGTTTACGCTTGATGCGCAATAAGTAAATTCAAAATATGAACAGGTTGTTCAACAGGCAGGTCAAGGGGCTGAGAGTATACATTCTGGCGGGCCTGCTTGCGCTTATCACCGTGGTCCATTACCTTCTGGGTGGCGCGCGTGCAGGCCTGCTGCACAGCATTTTTGGCCATCTCTATATTGTGCCGATTATCCTGGGTGCCTACTGGTACGGGATCAAGGGCGGTATTTCCGCCTCCATTGCCTCGACGCTCTTTTTTTCTCCCCATCTGTTTCTCCACTGGCAGGACCCCTTTCTGGACATTTACAATTACGTCGAGATATTCCTGTTTCTTCTCATCGGTGTTGTTACGGGCATCCTGAGCCAGATGGAACGCAACCAGCGTTCGCGGTACGAGCATGCGCTTCTGAAACTGGATGAATCTCACCGAAAACTGAAGGAACAGACTGCTGTTCTGCTACAGACCGAGGAGCAGCTCAGGAGGGCCGACCGCCTGTCCGCGCTCGGCGAACTGTCGGCCAGCATGGCCCACGAAATACGGAATCCCCTGGGATCCATCAAGGGTGTCGCGGAGATTCTGAAAGACGATTCCGGGCCGGAAGACTCCCGGTATGAGTTTGTCCGCATACTCCTGAAGGAAACAGACCGGCTGAACCGCATCGTTCAGGAATTTCTCGGATTCGCCCGGCCAAAAAAACCCGAGCTCCAGCAGGCAGACATCAATGAGGCCATCGATTCCGTATTGACCCTTACGGCGCAGGAAGCCAGGAAGGCCGGCGTGACCGTGGACAAACAGTTGAGCCCATCGATGGGAAAACACGACATCGACGCAGGACAGCTGAAGCAGGCATTTCTCAATCTGGTGCTCAATGCCCTTCAGGCGATGCCGGGCGGCGGCGTGCTGACGGTGAAAAGCGGGCTTCGGCAGAATGCGATCGAGGTGACTGTGGCTGATACGGGTACGGGAATACCGGAGGAGAACAGAAAAAAACTCTTCACCCCCTTCTTCACGACGAGGGGAGACGGTACCGGCCTGGGTCTGGCGATAACCTCCCGGATCGTAAAAAACCACCGGGGCCAGATCGATATGGAGAGTGAGCCGGGAAAAGGGACGACCTTTACGGTGAGAATCCCGGTTTGACAAGGACCTGGTGATTCACGAAGGACACGAAGATACAAGGAGCTGGAAATTCCAAATTACAACTAACAAATTGCAAATAAATTTCAACACACCAAATTTCAAAAGGGCTGTTATTTGTTTTTGAGATTTGGGATTTATTTGACATTTGGTGCTTGGAATTTGGAGTTTATCGTATGTTGTTTCCCCTCCTGCTTCGGCGTCTTCGTGGCAGAGATAATGTTCGCATGAAAAAACCGCTCATCCTTCTCATAGACGATGACGACAGTCTTCGACGGGTCATTGAGTTCAGCCTGACGGAGGCACGCTACCAGATCCGTACCGCGGCGAGCGGTGAGGACGGTCTGCGGCTCTTCGAGGAAGAACCCTTCGACGCGGTCATTACCGACATCACGATGCCCGGGATGAGCGGCATGGAAGTCCTTGCCAGGATACGCCGGGTGAACGCCGGGATTCCGGTCCTGATCATTACGGCGTACGGTACGATAGAGAGCGCCGTCGATGCCATGAAACAGGGCGCCTTCGATTACATTACCAAGCCCTTTAACCGTGACGAACTCAGACTGACCCTCGACCGGGCTCTCACGATGAGCCGCCTGGCCAGGGAAAACGTCGAACTGCGGGCGGAAATACAGGGGAAATACCGTTTTGACAGCATCGTCGGCAGCAGTGAAACAATGAACGAAGTCCTTGATATGACGGGGCGGGTGGCTGCAAGCGATGCGAGCGTGCTGATCACGGGCGAGAGCGGCACGGGCAAGGAACTGCTTGCCAAAGGGATACACTACAACAGTCAGCGGTCCGACGGACCCTTTGTGGCGGTGAACTGCGCGGCCCTTCCGGAGAACCTTATCGAAAGCGAACTCTTCGGGCATGTCAAGGGGGCCTTCACGGGTGCAACCAGGGATAAGGAGGGCAAGTTTGAGCTCGCCAGCGGCGGCACCCTGTTTCTGGACGAAATAGGCGATCTCCGGGTC
Source organism: Nitrospiraceae bacterium (assembly GCA_003454665.1). GTDB lineage: Bacteria > Nitrospirota > UBA9217 > UBA9217 > UBA9217 > UBA9217. The sequence goes on from DMKB01000245.1 coordinate 18,832, forward strand.
GAACTGCAGGCAAAGATCCTCCGGGCGCTGCAGGAGCGTTCCGTGGACCGCGTAGGCGGCAGTCAACCGATCACGGTGGATGTGCGGGTGCTGGCCGCCACGAACAAGGATATTGATCAAGCGGTCAAGGTCGGCAGCTTCCGTGAGGACCTGTACTACCGGCTGAGCGTCATTGTGCTCCACATGCCCCCCCTCCGCGATCGGCGGGAAGATATTCCGCTCCTGGTGGACCATTTCCTCAAAAAGTTCAATCCTTCGTCGGACGTTACGGTTGAGCCGGAAGCGCTTGCCGCCCTCAGGGCCTATGGGTGGCCCGGTAACGTGCGCGAGTTGGAGAACGTGATAGAACGGGCATCCGTACTCCGGCGGGGAGCGGGCATATCGCTTGCTGAGCTTCCCGAAAAGCTCACCGGGGAACAGACGAGCATCGAGAAAATCATCCTGAACCTTCCGGAGACCGGGATTTCACTCGAGGAACTCGAAAAGAATCTCATCATCAAGGCCCTCGAAAAGCACAAGGGCAACCAGACGCGTGCCGCTGAATACCTGGGGATTACCCGGCCGACGCTCATATACCGGATGGAGAAGTACGGTATGAAGTGATTTACAAACATTCCGGTATATGGGATAATATGTCATACTGCTTTTGCCGATCCCGTAACCGCTGGCGGCAAAAGACTATCTCTGCATCCGGTACAATGTGCGTATCATGAGGAGGGCAATAATGGGACAATCAACACTCAAGATTCAGGGAATGACGTGCAGCCACTGCGTGATGCGTGTGGCGAATGCACTGAAGCAACTCGCCGGCGTGCAGGACGCGGTGGTGGATTTGCAGAAAGGCGAGGCCGTGGTGACCTATGACGATGCCGCGGTATCCAAGGAGAAGCTCTCCTTTGCCGTGGTAGAGGCCGGGTATCAGGTTACGTCACAGAGCGAATAGCGGTATGCACGCCCGGAGGGCTTGACATCGTAGGTGTCCTGATTGTATAATTTCACCGTTTTTCAATGATACTTCGATACTTCATAATCACCCTGTGGAGGATGGAATGGCCAAGACGCTCCAGGAACTGATGCCGGCAAATGCGAGAAAGAAACTGGGCAGCGCGAGCAAGCTGAACGTGCTCTCTTCGCACGATGTTTTCCGCGCACTCAAAGATGACAAGGTCATCATCATGGCGTGCAACACGAGGATCAAGCACGTGATCCCCGGTATCATGCGGGCGGCAGAGGAGCTGGACGCGATCGTCTGCTTCGAACTCGCGAAAAGCGAAAGCAGTCTCAAAGGCGGTTATACGGGAATGGACCCCAAGGCGTATGCGGAAACGGTCTTCGGGTATGCTGAAGCGGTGCGGCTCTCGAAGCCTTTTTTCATACACGGTGACCATGTCACCACCAAGAGCCCGGATCCGGCCGTGGTCGGCGAATCGCGCGATCTCATCAAGGCGCAGCTCGAGAACGGTTATACCTCGGTGGCAGTTGATGCCTCGTTCAATGAGACGCCGGACAATATCAAGATCAGTTCAGAGCTGGGGCGCATGGTGATCGACGCCGGCGCCGGGCTCGAAGCAGAGGTTGGAGAGATCAAATCGACGAAAGAAGGCGGAGAGATCACCACGGTGGAGGAAGCGGTGGAGTTCATCGAGGGTATCGAGAAGAACGGAATCCATGCCGACCTCCTGGCAACGAACAACGGATCGAAGCACGGTAACTACAAGCCCGGCGAAGAGGTCCATATTGAGCTCAATCGAACGGGCGAGATCTACGAGGCTATCAGGAAGTGGGGTGTCTGCATTGCCCAGCATGGTATTACCGGAACTCCTCTGAACCAGATGGGCCAGTTTGCCGATTACGGAATCCGGAAAGGAAACGTCGGTACGAATTGGCAGAATATCGCCCATGCCGGCCTCCCCGCTGACCTCATGAAAACGATGCGCGACTGGGCGCAGAAAGAAGGCAAGGACATCAAGTTCGCCACCAAGCAGTTTCTGGGCGACATTAATTCTCTTCCGGCCGAACAGGTCAAGAAGATCGAGGAAGCGGCCTACGCTTCTGCCGCTGAATTTATTACCGCGTTCCGGGCCAAGGGCACCGCATCGCTCGCGGCACAGCGGCTGTTGAAGTAGGGTGCGGCTGTTCCGTGCGGAGTGAGCAGGCGTTTACTCGTTACCTTTAGCCAGGGTCTCCGGGAATTCTGAGGGCGGCCCTTGTCGTTCCTCCGTTCCTTGATCCCCTGCGGTATGCTATAATAAATCCTAGGGGAGGTGGAACCGTGGACAGCCATTCCAAATGGAAATACGTCATAGCAAGATTCAGTACCAGAAAGCAGATACCCTTCGACGCTGATCATTGCTCACCGCTGACCCTTCGGCATATGCTCCTCGATGTGCGGACCCCTTCCTCAATCCTTGACAACATCGCGCGGGCATATTGTGATGACGGGGATGTTCTGTGCGACCTTGTCCGCTGCCCCAACCTGTCCGAACCGACCCTCGCCTTTATTGCCCTGGCCGGACCTGAAGAAATAAAAAAATTTATTTCCGGTACCCGCTGCGTGGATGTCGTTGCCCAGGATGCTCCGGACAACAAGGCAGCTGATGGAGGCAGGGATACCAAGAAGCTGAACGTGATGCAGCAGATCAACCGGATGACGAAGCCCCAGAAAATAAAGCTTGCCTTGTCAGGACCCAAGGAGGCCCGGGGCCTGCTCATCAGGGAGAAGAACAAGCAGATTTCGCTGTCCGTGCTGGAAAACCCCCGGCTGACTGACGGCGAGGTGGATTTTTTCGCAAAATCGACGAGTCTGGGCGAGGACGTTCTGCGAAAAATCGCCGCGAATCCTGAATGGTCCAGAAAGTACGCCATCGCACAGGCCCTGGTATACAACGCGAAGACGCCGCCCGGCATTTCCGTTCCTCTCGTAAACAGGATGAACGACCGGGACCTTGGCATGCTCGAGAAGAACCGCAACGTCAGTGAGGCGGTACGGAAGGCGGCGAGAGGCATCTTCACGAGGCGGAAGCATAGCATGCGAAGGTAGCGGATAAAAGCGTCGTTGTGTATGCCCACCGCAGGCTGGCTGCTATGTGCGTTCTCCCGGCGATAGGGCGATCCCCTCCATAGTGAATTGACCATGATCCGAAACAGAAGAATCGTACAGTATTCCCTCATTATCGTTGTATCGTCCCTCCTCATTTTCTCCTGTGCCAGGAAAAGGACGGTGAAAAAAACCGAGACCATCATGGGTACGAACGTCACCATTACGGTGGTGGCGGATACGTCGAAGGAGGGAGATGCGGCGATCGGTGCTGCCATGGATGAGATCAGGCGGCTCGACGAGATGATGTCCCTGTACAAAGAAAATAGCGAAGTCACCCGCGTGAACATGGCGTCGGGAAAACATCCCATAGCGGTATCGCCGGAAATGATCGAGGTCGTGGAGAACGCCGTCGCCGTAGCGAAGCTGACGGACGGAGTGTTCGATATCACCATGGGCCCGCTAATCGTTCTGTGGCGAATGCGCACCGCAGAAGGGGATATCCCCACGGAAAAAGAAATCGCCCGTATTCTTCCCCGCGTCAATTATAGGAATATCATCGTCAATAAAAAAAAATCCACCCTCTTTCTCCGAAGACCCGATATGATCATCGATCTCGGCGGTGTGGCCAAGGGGTACGCCGCAGACAGGGCGGCAGGAATCCTGAAACAGCATGGCATCATGAGCGCTCTCGTGGCAGTTGCCGGCGATATCAGGGCCCTGGGCGCCCGGCCGGATGGGAGTCCCTGGCGGATCGGTGTGCAGCACCCCCGCAAGCCGAAAACAACCCTTACCGTCCTTGACCTCAGGGACACCTTCATCTCCACGTCCGGCGATTATGAGCGGTTCGTCATCAAAGCCGGAAAACGGTACCATCACATCATCGATCCGCGCACCGGAAAGCCATCAACAGGCATCATTTCAGCGACCATCATCGGCGACCGCGGCGCGATCGTCGATCCTCTCACGACGGCACTCTTTGTCCTCGGAAGGGAAAGGGGCATGGAGATCGTGAACAAGCTTGGATACGAGGCGGTGGTCGTTGACGAGGACGGAGGGGTGTCGCATACGGCAGGGATCGACGTATCAGAGTAGCACGGTTTATCCTTCACCTTCCCGCCTTGTCATACCGCAAACCGCTGAAATTACTCTTGACATACAGAATTCTCCTGGTTAATATATAAAAATTATTTGATATATAAGTTGAGAGCGGGAGAAGCATATTGAAGAGTTTTGCTCACTACGTAGTCTATTCCGTGTTAAACTTACAGGAGGGTTCGCGCCTTGCGGACGCCGTTGAATTCTTTATTTACGACACGATAAAGATATTTTTCCTTCTTGCCCTTATCATATTCGTCATATCGATCCTCAGGAGCTATTTCCCGCCTGAACGGACGAAGCGCATCCTGTCTCATAAAAAGGAATTTATCGGTAACATCCTGGCGGCGTTCCTCGGTGTTGCTACCCCTTTCTGTTCATGCTCCGCAGTACCACTCTTTATCGGATTTGTTGAAGCAGGGATACCGATTGGCGTGACGTTTTCGTTCCTCATCGCCTCTCCCATGGTGAACGAAGTGGCGGTGGTATTGCTCTGGGGCATGTTCGGGTGGAAGATTGCTTTGCTGTACATTGCGGCAGGGCTGTCTATCGCCATTATCGGCGGCATAATCATCGGCAAGCTCAAGGTCGAAAAGTGGGTTGAGGAGTATGTATTCAAGATCCAATCTCTTCAAATACAGCAGGACACGGCGCGGCAGCAGTTCCGGGAGCGGCTCGTCTCTGCGCGGGCCGGTACCGTCGACATCCTGAAAAGAGTGTGGCTGTTCGTTGTTATCGCCATCGGCATCGGCGGGTTCATCCACGGTTATGTGCCACAGGATTTCCTGGCCCGTTACGCCGGAGCGGACAATCCTTTTGCCGTGCCCGTTGCCGTTGCCATGGGAGTGCCCCTGTATTCGAATGCAGCCGGCGTCATTCCCATTGTCTACGCCCTCATGGAGAAAGGCATGAGCCTGGGGTCCGTACTCGCCTTCATGATGGCGGTGACGGCGCTCTCGCTCCCGGAAATGATTATTCTCAGAAAAGTATTGAAACTGCAACTCATTGGCGTATTTGTCGGGATCATGACAATGGCGATTATTGCCGTAGGGTATTTGTTTAATATGATTTTATAACCACATATGCCACGAAGGCGCCAAGGCGCATAGAAAAAATCGTGTCATTGTGAATTCGTGGTTACCATGAGGAGGATTCAACATGGAAATCAAGGTGCTCGGTCCCGGGTGTGCCAACTGCCAGACCATGGAGGAAATGACCAAAACCGCGGTTCAGGAGCTGGGCCTCAGCGCATCCGTCGAGAAAGTGACCGATATCGCGGAGATCGCGAGGCACGGTATTCTCACGACTCCCGGGCTCATCGTCAACGGCAAGATCAAGCATTCGGGCAAACCGCTGCCAACGCTGGAAAAGGTAAAAGAATTGATCGGATCTGAGGTCTAATTGGGAAAGGGATGCTGCGGAGAAGCGGTGAAGGGATGGGGGTATGAAAACATCCTTGTTTAGTGGCATCAGGAAGCGATTTGTCGAGTAACCAATTTACCCATTCACCGGTATTGATATGAATGAACTGGTCAGCATATTCAAAGCCCTGTCGGACGAAACAAGGCTCAGGATCGTGAAGCTTCTGGAGCAGGGAGAACTTTGCGTCTGCGACCTTGTCGCGGCCCTCGGCATGGTCCAGCCCAAAGTGTCCTTTCACCTCAGCGTGCTGAAGGAAGCGGGATTCATCACGGACAGAAAGCAGGGCAGGTGGATTCACTACCGTCTTGACGATTCCGACATGATGCGAAGAATGCTGCTGCTGTCGGTCTGCGAACGGATTTCAGACGGTGCGGCCGCAGAAGACCGGAAGCGGCTTTCCCGCTTTCTTCTCAAAAAAAGGCCTCAGGTATCTGTTGTCGACCTGAGAGCCGGGATGAAAGAAAGCCACGGGAGATAATCGATGCTCAAGGTACTGTTTCTCTGCACCGGAAATTCGTGCAGGAGCCAGATGGCGGAAGGAATCGGGCGAGAGTACGGAAGGGGCCTCATAGAAGTACACAGCGCTGGATTACTGCCGGCAGGGGTAAATCCCTATGCGATCAGGGTCATGAACGAGATTGGGATAGATATCTCCGGCCAAACGTCCAAGGCCATCGATGCAAAAATTCTGGGAGGGATGGATGTGATTATCACGCTCTGCGGCCATGCAGAGCAGCTATGCCCGACAACGCCTCTGGAGAGCAAACGCCTCCACTGGCCCATAGACGACCCTGTCGGCACCGTGGGCACGGAGGAGAAGATACTCCGCGAGTTCAGGAGGGCGAGAGACGAAATATCTGCCAAAATTAAGGAATTTCTTCTCAAGGCAAAGAATGGGCAGGAATAATAGTGAAAAAAAGGAAAGGTTTTGCACTTTTTAGGTTGCCGTTATCTTAAAGTGGTAATCTCAAAAATGGAATGGCGTTTGATTTTTTCCATCTAAGTCCTTGGAAAGTAAAAAATATTTGCACTTAGAGAAATATACTGGTATTATACAAATATATCGAGTTTCATAACCGTTGGATTACAGGACAACGTGTTTTGGGATGAAAACAGGGAGGAAGCATGATAAGCTTGACAACGAGCGCAGTAAATAAATTCAAGGAAGTTGTGGAGCAGCAGGGGACCGCTGGTGATGGCGTGCGGATATTCCTCATGCCAGGCGGCTGAAGGCCTTCCCTGGCTATGGACATAGCCAAAGACGCCCAGCCCGGCGATGCCACTGTTGAAGAAGACGGACTGCGGGTATTTCTCGAGCAGCGGGCCCAGGAAATGCTCGTGAATACGACCATTGATTTTCAGGACAAGCGCGGTTTCGTACTGAGCGGCGGTGTGCCGCAAGACTCATGCAGCAGCTCGTCCTGCAGTTGCTGATCTATCGTAATCCGGACGCAAGCGACAGCGTGTTGCACTGCTTCCGGCCTTAACCGCATCTTACCAGCCACGCCCTAGGCGTGGCTCTTTTTTTTCCTCACGGCATAGAGTGGCGATCCCTTTCCGTGCGAGCAGCACCCATTGAAGGCACGGAGAAGAAACATCACAGATCCAGCTCACGAGCGACGTGCGGCGCGCTACGCGTTATTTCCTCCCCCATACATTCTTCTGCACGGTACGTCACTCTTTTGTTTTTGCATCTCCATCCATTGGTGTACTTCCGGGAATAAAATCCATCCTTCAGCCGATTGAATAGATCTCTCTTTCCGTCAATACTAAGCTTATCCATAGGAGTGTGTATTGCATGACCGGGAAGGGAGGGAGTTACCCGTATCAGTTGCTCGGAAAGGTTAATCGGTAATATTTGAAAAAGCGGCAGTAATAGGGAGTGAATTTTAAAATCGAAAGGAGAGACAGAATGATATATCATAGCCTGTCTGTTAGCAGAAGAGTCACAAGAACGGCGATACGAATTGCTTTGGCGATTCTGGTTGTGCTGGGTGCCGTGTCGGCAGCCATGGCTGCAAGTGACGCCCAGTCCGCGCTGCAGGTACCCGTCTCCGTACACGCAAGGATAAACAGCAACTCCTGCGACAACAGCCCCGGGCCCTACATCACCCTTTCCGGAGAGCTGATGCTTGGAGGGATGGACGGAGCGCTGATTTTCCGGAATAACCGGAAGGGTACGCATACCCACACAGAGGACGTCAAGGTGGGCGTCGAAATCCTGCCTCCCGGGGAGACCATCCGCTTTGCCAAGCAGCCGTCCCGTGGGGGAGTGGGCGGTAACCCCTTCATCTATGTCCAGTTTCTCGACGATTCAGGGGGCGCCATTTCTGACGAAATCTTCGTCGGCCGCTGTGTTCAGGGACTGGACCAGATGGTCTCGTTCGACTTTTTCCACAATGCTGTTGCGAACGCATCAATCACAGCCGGCGAATGCAACAACACCTCCGGTCCGTACATCACCCTCTCCGGTGAGCTGATACTCAGCGGAATACAGGCAAAACTCATCTTCCGGAACAACGAGGACGGTCCTCACGAATACGAGAAGGACGTCGAAGTCGGCGTCGTTATCCTGCCCCCCGGGGAGACCATCAGTTTTGCCAAACAGCCACCTCAGGGAGGAGCGGGCGGTAATCCGCTCATCTATTTTCAGTTCGAGGACAGCGGTCCGGAATTCTTTATGGGACGGTGCACTCAGCTGTGATCGAGCAAGAACGGTAATGAGTTGATGAACACAACGATGTATTCACTCTGCTGTACCTTGGAACCCGCCGGCTCCGGTGAGGGGCCGGTGGGTTCTTTTTTGGCGAAAGTGAAGAAAAGTACAGAGGGGATCATCTGCAGAAAAAGGATGTCACGTAAAAGGCAGGACAAAAGTCGGGCCAGCCTCGGAACCGCTCTTTTGTTTCATGAGAGTTTCTTCATTACCAGCGAAGCGTTGATGCCGCCGAAGCCGAGTGAATTGGTCAATGCTGCTCGGATATCCTGTTTGCGTGCTTTGTTCGGGACATAGTCGAGGTCACATTCCGGGTCCGGATGCTCGTAATTAATGGTCGGCGGGATAATGCCTTCATGCAGCGAAAGTGCGGTCACGGCGGCCTCGACTGCACCGGCGGCGCCGAGCATGTGGCCGAGCATGGACTTCGGAGCGCTTACGGCGACCCTGCCGGCATGCGCACCGAAGGCCTTCCTTATTGCCCGTGTCTCTATCCTGTCGTTTTGCAGGGTCGACGTCCCGTGTGCGTTAATGTAGTCTATTGCTTCCGGTTCGAGCCCTGCATCGGCGAGTGAGCTGGCCATCGCCCGGTAAGGTCCGTCGCCCGCCGGATCGGGCTGCGTATAGTGGAAAGCATCAGAGGTCAGTCCGTACCCCACGAGTTCCGCATAGATCGTCGCCCCCCGCTTCTCAGCCCCGCTTAGCTCCTCGATGACAAGGACGCCGGCCCCCTCGGAAAGGATAAAGCCGTCCCGCTCCCGGTCAAAAGGCCTGCTTGCCTGCGTGGGCTCGCTGTTTCTTTGAGAGAGCGCCCGTGCCTGGCAAAAACCGGCAAGGATGAGCGGCGTAAGCGCTGCCTCGGTGCCGCCGGCAATGACGACGTCTGCATCGCCTCGCTGGATGATCTTCATGGCCTCTCCCAGGGCGTGCGTGCCCGTGGCGCAGGCTGTCGATACGTTGATGCAGGGTCCTTTCGCCCCCAGTTTCATCGAGATGTACCCCGAAGTCATGTTCACGAGGGACATGGGTGTGTAGAAGGCGGAGACGCCTTTCGGGCCCTTTGCCAGATAGGCGGCCGCATTTCTCTCCGTCGTTGTTACCCCGCCGCGCCCGGAACCGACAACGACACCGACACGGTGTGCAGGATACCCGCTCTTTTCCAACCCTGCGTCGTGGGCCGCCATGAGCGCCGCGGCCAGACCGTACTGAATACAGGGATCGGTTCGGTATGCTTCCTTCGGCGTCATATAATCACGGGCATCGAAATTCCTGACCTCTCCGGCCATACGGCAGGAAAAGGCTGAGGCATCAAACCGGCTGATAGGCCCGACTCCGGAAACAGCCGAGATCAGCGCGTTCCATGTCGATGTAATCGTGTTGCCGAGAGGTGTTATTGCACCAAGGCCGGTGATGGCGACCCGCACGTTCATGCGGTGCAGTATAAGACGTTTGCACATTTTTGTCAAAAAAATGCCTGCCTGAGGTTTCCGCGCTCAGTTTGACAACAGCGGATATTATGCTATAGTTTTACCAGACTTAACCGAACTTGGAGAAAGGGGATTTGAATATGGAAAAGGCAGAATTGACGTCACTGCGTATGGATGAACTCAAAGCCCTGGCCAAGAAGATCAATATGGCACTCCCCGCAAAGGCGACGAAGGGGGACATCGTGAATGCACTCCTGACAGCCGGACCTGCAAAGGGCAGGAAAGGGCCGGCGAAGAAGTCCGGAGTTTCGAAGAAACCGGCGGCAAAGAAGCGTTCAGGAAGCAAGCCTGCTGAAAAGCCTGCTGAAACTCCGAGCCATGAATGGAATATTCCCCCGGGCGTTGAGGAGCCTCTCCTGGCTCGGGAGCGCGCGGCGGGAGCAAAATACTATACCGGATCGGTGGAGCAGGGACCGGTCTCCTCCTATGATGAACTGCCTGAGGGCTACGGCGAGGAAAAGATCGTCCTGATGGCGCGGGACCCGTCCGTGGCGTACACCTACTGGGAGGTGACGCAGGCGAGAATCGAGAAAGAGAAGGCATGGCTCGGCTGGGACAGTCGGCTCTCGTTGCGGATCTACGATATTACGGGCATACAGTTTGACGGTACCAACGCAAACGCCTATTACGATCAGGACGTGAGCGAGAACACCGGCACCTGGTACTTTGACCTTGACCGGCCGTCCCACTCGTTCTGCGCCGATCTGGGACTGCTTTCGCCGAAAGCGAGATTTCTGACCCTCGCCCGTTCGAATTATATCACCATGCCGAGAGACAGCGTATCCGATGAAATCGATGCAGAGTGGATCCTCATGGATGAAGAGTATTGGAAGCGGTACGGCTTCCCGGGCGGGCTCTCTTCTCCGGAGATGCAGGAGATGTGGAGGCGCCGGCACCTGCAGGAGATCACGTCTCCGGGATTCTTTTCCGTCGGAAGGCGTAAAGGCAAGTAGCTGTCCCTGCCGGCGATGTTTCCATGATACACGTGGCGCAATGGTACACAGGCATATTGTCCATCCTCTTTCGGATGGACTTTTTTTTGGGGGAACGTCACGGCACGAGGGGGTACATGAACTTCACCGGACAAGCACCCCATCCCGGAGACATCCAGCGCTGCAATCTGTAACCGTCCAAAACCGAGCGCGTTGCCGCATACGGCATCTTCCGTATGCTTCGTCACTTCGCGATTAATCATGGTTGCGTGGAGGTTGCATGGAGAAGGGCTATCTCGCTCTGGTTCTGCACGGACACCTGCCTTTCGTAAGGCACCCGGAGCATGACCAGTTTCTCGAAGAGGACTGGCTGTACGAGGCCATCACCGAGACGTACATCCCGCTCCTCAACGTGTTTGAGGGACTGGTTAATGACGGCATTGACTTCCGCATTACTATGAGTGTTACGCCCACTCTCGTCTCCATGCTTACGGACCCCCTGCTGCAGGAACGGTACCTGCGCCATGTCGACAAACTCGCAGAGTTGTCTCTGCGGGAACTAGAGCGCACGCGGACCCAGCCGGCTTTTCATCGCATCGCCCGGATGTACCACCATATGTTCGCACAGGCCCGCTCCGTCTTCGATGAGCAATATGGCCGGAACCTGGTCGATGGGCTGAAGAAATTCCAGGACCGCGGCGTGGTGGAGTTCATCACCTGCGCGGCGACGCACGGATTCCTGCCGCTCATGCAGACCCGTAATGCCGTACGGGCGCAGGTCATGGTCGCCGTGGAGCACCATACAAAACACTTCGGCCGCGCCCCCCGGGGCATGTGGCTGCCGGAGTGCGGATATTACGAGGGGCTCGATGAAATCCTGAAGGAAGCGGGCATTCGTTACTTCTTTACCGACGCCCACGGTCTGTTCCATGCCTCACCGAGACCATCATACGGCGTCTACGCGCCTGTCACCACGCCCGCTGGTGTGGCCGCTTTCGGAAGAGATATCGAGTCGTCGGAACAGGTGTGGAGCACCAAGGAAGGCTATCCCGGAGACGAGCGTTACCGTGATTTTTACCGTGACGCGGGCTTTGATCTGGACTATGATTATATCCGCCCCTATCTCCATGGCGACGGCATGCGAACAAACCTTGGTATCAAGTATTACAGAATTACGGGCCCGACGAACCGGAAAGAGCCCTACGTCCCGAAGGAGGCGCTTGGTGCGGCGGAGGAGCATGCAGAGGATTTTCTTGCGAGCCGTGAGCAACAGGCTGAGGAGCTTTTGAGCACCTTCCAGGTCAGGAAGCCGGTCATTGTTGCTCCCTATGACGCCGAGCTGTTCGGCCACTGGTGGTTCGAGGGCCCGCTCTGGCTCAATGCCCTCATGCGTAAAATTTATACCGGGCAGAAGACGATACGGATGATAACGCCGGGCGAGTATCTGGACGAGAACCCTGGCTGTCAGGTTTCCTCGCCTTCCCCGTCGAGCTGGGGATATAAGGGGTATGCGGAAGTGTGGCTCGAAGGCTCGAACGACTGGATATACCGCCACCTGCATAAAGCCGAAGAGAGGATGAGTGAACTCGCGCGGCTCCATCGGCACGCCGGGGGGTTGCTGGGCAGGGCGCTCAATCAGGCGGCGCGGGAGCTGCTTCTGGCGCAGAGTTCGGACTGGTCTTTTATCATGAAGACACAAAGCCACGTGGAGTATGCTGTCAGGAGAATCAAGGACCATCTGCTCGGCTTCACGCGACTCTACGAGGAAATAAAAGAAAACCGTGTGGACGAAAACCATCTCCACGGTCTCGAGTCCAAAAATACCCTGTTCCCGGACATTGATTATCGCATCTATGCCTCATCATAGCAATGAAGGAACGGGGTGCGTGTACCGCACTCAAGCGCCGAGTATTTGGAAGTAAGAAAAAAGTCGGCCATATGTACGGTTTTATGATAGGATTGTATCGTCAGGAGACAGGAGATCAGAGCACAGACATCAGAATACAGACAACAGATGTGAGACGAGAGACTACGGATAAAAGACAGTAGGCAGTGCTAAACTTTTAGGCATCAGGCATCAGGCATCAGG
>DMKB01000041.1 GCA_003454665.1 Nitrospiraceae bacterium
GTCTTCTTTGTAGGCGCAAGCGCAGGTGCAACGATTATTGGATTGATGATATATGCATTTAACAGAAATGACTATAAACCTCTCGGAACGCGCGCAATCGTTGTGGGGATTCTCTGCCTGATGGCTGCGGTGCTGAACCTTACCATGGATGTAGGGGCGCCACTGAGAACACTGCTGATTCCATGGTTCCTGAGGAACATGTCCTCCATGCTGATCTATACGACGACGACGTATTTCCTTTTTGGATCGCTGTTGGCGGCGGAGCTTTATTTTGCATTGAAAATCGCACTGGGAAGCAAGGATGAACGGGACAAGAAAATAGCAAGGTGGCTTGCGATCTTTGCCGTTCCCTTTGCCCTTATTATATTAGTGGCCACCGAGGGCGTGCTTTTTGCCGTTGTAAAGGCAAGGGAACTCTGGCATACCACCCTGCTTCCGCCCCATTTCGCGGTGTCAGCGCTCGTTACGGGAACTTCGATAATGATACTGCTGCCGATACTTACTGCAAAGGTCGTCAAGAGGGAGATTGTCGGCCTGGGAACCCTGGACCACCTGGGTAAACTGCTGGCTTACTTTATTGCAATAACCATTTTTATGGACTTTTTTGACCTTTTCGTTTTGAAATACAGCGAAGAGCCTGAGGGGTTGGAGATATTGCATCTCCTTACCGGCAGGTTCAGCGTCCTGTTTGTACTCAACGCCGGTGGTCTTCTCGCGGCGCTGATTATCCTGATGTCCAAAAAAGGAAGGACCGTCAGAGGACTGACTATTGTTGCAACGGTGGCTCTCGTAGCGGTGATGGCATATCGTTACATCCTGATCGTCGTGGCCCAGATGGCTCCCTTGTATCCATGGCAGCCGGAGATATACTACTATCCGACTTTTCCTGAGGTGACAATAGAGGTTGCGATCATTGCGCTGGTAGTGCTCCTTTACACTATGCTCACCACGTTTCTTCCGATGGAAGAGACAGTCCGCAAGAGGAGCAGTACATCGATTACCTAAACCGCATGGGACGGGCATGATGGAGGTAAGAAGAATGAATGACGGAGGCATGAAATGGTCTATGACGCGAGTTTTATCTGTATTTCTCATCGTCGGAATTTTCGGCTGCTCGTCACGCGAGGGAGAAAAAAAACAAGCCACGAATGACGGGCCTGTCATCTCATTCGGTGAACCTGAATATGTCGGGTCAGAGAAGTGTAAGGACTGCCACTGGCGGGAACATGATTCCTGGAAGCACACGCTGCATTCCAAATTTGTGCAGACTGCGAATGAAGACACCGTCATCGGAGATTTTGAGCGCAAGAACAAGCTGAGGGTGAACGTTTCGCGCCGGGCTCCCCGGATGGCCGGTAAAAAGATTGCAGCAACAATGTTCAGGAAGGACGGGAAGTATTACGTAAATACCATAGGCCCCGACTGGAAAGCCCACGATTATGAGATTAGCGAGGTGATCGGGATCAACCGAAGACAGAACTACATAACAAAATTTCCAAATGGTGAACTCCATGTTCTTCCTGTTGAGTGGATTGTCGACAGGAGGGCCTGGGTTGATTATTTCGGCCTTAAGGACTATTACCCGGGACAGGGCAGATACTGGAGCGATGCAGGAAGGATCTGGCAGATCAAGTGCGGAAGCTGTCACGTAACAGGAATGAGAGTAAATTACGACAAGGAGAGCGGTTCGTTCGATACGAAATGGGCTGATCTGGGCATCGGTTGCGAGGCGTGCCATGGACCGGGCAGCAACCACATCAAGGCGGCAAAGGAATACTTCGAGCAAGAGAAGGAGACGATTGTCAACCCTGCTAAGTTGCCCTGGAGACAACGTGCCATGGTTTGTGGTCAATGTCACAACTGGGGAATGAGCACCGTTGAAGTTTCACCTTCGAAAGAGGGCTTTCCGAAGCGATATGCCTTCGCGCAGGGGTATCTCCCCGGCAAATCGCTGTATCTTTACTATATTGAAAATCCCGAGGAAGAGAGGAAGCATCATCAGCAATACAATGAGTGGCAGGAAGGTGAGCATTCGGCTGCAGGAATCATGTGTACTACCTGTCACGGCGTTCATGAGGAAGGAGCACACAAGTCTCCGCACAAGTCCCAGACCCGTGCTGCAGGAGATGTGCTTTGTACAAAGTGTCACACGACAACGAAAAAAAAGGGCGCCCACAGGATCCATACCTTCGGCAGTTGTGTAGGCTGCCACATGCCGAGGACAATAGGCCACGAGCACAGTCATACCTTCAAGTTTATTTCTCCTGAGGTGAGTTTGCGGGCCGGGGGAGTTCATAAAGCACCGAATTCGTGCAGCAGCTGTCATTACCATAAGGATACCCCGCTGATAAATCTTGTTGAATTTCTTGACGCCGTAAAAAAAGAAGACATGCCGAAGCCATTTTCAGCCCACGGAAAGTGACCCGGTGAAGGGACGCAATATAAGAGAAATGATTATGAAACGATACGCTCTCACTATAGCAATATTCCTGACAGTTTTTATTTTCCCCACGTATGCATCTGCTCAGGTGAAGGAGCCGCCGTTCAGGAAAACCCAGTTTTTCTGCGGCTACTGCCACATCCTGACCTATCCCAAGGTAATAGAAAGGGCCCATGCCTCATGGAAGGCCGGCAAGCATAAGGACATCCCCTGCGCACAATGCCACTATCCTCCTGAGAAATACGGTATCAAAATTCGACAACACAGAAAAATTCCGCGAGATAAATGGGCTGCCTCAAAGAAACGAACAGAATTACAATTAATGAAAACTGAGCTGGAAGTGGTATCGCGGCTCATGACCATTCTCACGATGGAAGACTCGGCCGTCCTCCGAAGGGCGAAAATTGATGACCGCAGCTGTACAACGTCGAAGTGCCATCCGAAAACCGGAAAAGGCAAGAAGGGAAAATACTGGGTCAAGAAGATCAAAGTTGCAGAATACAAAAGAGATGATGAATCAAAAGCAATTGTTACGTTAGTACATAAGGGACATTACAAAAAAGAAAAATGGGTAAAAGGCGACATCATGCAATGCGCAACGTGCCATCAACGAGAGACGAAAAAGAAGCACTTTGAGGTATCCAAGGCGAGCTGCTTTCTCTGTCATTTCGGAAACAATAAATTTAATGAAGGATTGGCAAAATGCGCTCTCTGCCATAAGGTTCCCGAGAAACCGCTTCAGAAACAAAAGTCCGAAGAGGACAAGAAGAAAGACGAAAAGCCTATTACTCATAAATCAATGGAAGAGGCAAAGGTACCGTGCTATAGCTGTCATCGTGAAGTGGTAAAGGGGACGGGAAAAGTAAGCAAAGAAAAGTGCCTGAACTGTCATGACGGTGAGAAACGTCTCATGAAGACAGCGGAGAAGCAGGATCTCATGCATAAAGAGCATGTTGCAGCTAAGAATGCACGCTGCTTCGAATGCCATGAGCCGATTGAACACAAAAAAGAGGCCGATTATTTCAAGCCGTCAATAGAAGTTTGCTCAGCATGTCATCAGAATACGCACGTATACCAGGTAAAATTGCTCAGGGGAGACATATCGCGAAAGGTTGAAAAAACGCCGAGCCTCATGCATGACGTAAAAACAAACTGTCTGGGCTGTCATATACAATTTGAACACGACGGCAGAGGGCAAAAGGTGAAGAGGGCCCCCGCGAAGGCATGTGTTGACTGTCATACGAAGCGACACAAAAAGATGCTGCAAGAATGGAAGGACAAGGTGAAGGAAGAGCTGGAGAGTGCTACGGAAATCGAAAAAGAGGCGTTGGAGGCGCTCGAACGTGCAAAGGGCAAGGTGAATAAGAAAAAGTTACAACAGGCCATGGCTCTGCTGAAAGAAGGACAGGAGAGCATGCAGTACGTTGTGTATGGCGGGGGCGTTCATAACAAAAAATACTCCATCATGCTGCTCGACGTTGCCATGAATAACTTTGAGGACCTGATCGATTTGCTCAAGGAAGAATGATATGGCTGAGGAAGCAGTGAATTTCAAATTGGGGGAGGAAGGTCGGGGGGGTGATGCCATCAGGAGAAGCTGAAAATATTTGTACGGAGGGAGGACAAAGGGAATGAACGCCGAAGTGAAGGCAGGGATTATCGGCGAATGATGAACCAAAGGAGGTAGTCATGAGCAAAACTGCTAAATTATCCCGCCGTGATCTGCTCAAGGCGGGTGGCACGGTGGCAGTTGCAGCCGCAGTCAGCTCATTGAAGGTTCCCGGTGCGGAAGCGGCAACGAAACAAGGTGCTCGCTGGGCTTTTATCGTTGACCTGCGTAAATGTGTCGGGTGCAGGACCTGTACTGTCGCGTGCAAGGCCGAATTCAATGTGCCACTGGGAAGATGGCGGGCGGTAATAAAAACCGTGGATTGGGGGAAATATCCCAAG
>DMKB01000100.1 GCA_003454665.1 Nitrospiraceae bacterium
GAGCAGGTCCAGGTTGCCTTTGGTGGTCGGGTCTTCCAGGTTGCTCAGTAGCGTCTGAGTCCAGTTTGCCACCAGCTTGTCCAATTCGTCGTCCAAACCATCCAGGACTGTTCCTGCGGGAGCGCCGGGCGGTGCTGCGCCGGGTTTATAACTACAATGAAGGCAGACGGGTGAAGCGTCTATTTCTTGTTTCGTGAGTGCGAAACAACTCTTCAACCCGGCCAGACGGTTTTGGAAGTCAGTCAGGTGCTGGCGGGGCATCAACTCGATGGTGGAAAGCTTTTGCAGTACCTTGAGCCGACTGTCACCCATGAGCCTGGTCTTGCGTATGTCTTCGTTAACACCCAACCGCGCCTTGGCGTGCAGCCCCAAGTAGATCCGCACATAGGCTTTCTTGAGATCAGTCAGTTTACGTTGGGTCTGCCGGCGGAAGGTGGCTGCGCCGCGCTTGTCCGGATTGCCCAGCTGCGCAAGGACCTCATCACGCTCGGCCTTCATTTCGCCCACCCATTCATGTTCTGCGGGCAGCACCGCTTCAGCAGTGGAAAGGAACGACGCAGTAGAACTAAGATCGCCCACCAACTCCTCAAGCGATTTGACCTCTGCCAATGAATTGAACCCGTCCTGATGGACCGTCACCTCCTGAACATCGTAGCGGAAATTCTTGAGTTTGCCGGGGGAGGTATAGGCTTGGAGCGATTCCAGAAAAGTCTTGGTCGCGTCAAGCCGTGTACGGAGCTTTTGCGCCTCTTCCTCGGCAAACAAATTCCGGCCCCAGAAAAACAGGCCGTTTTGCAGATTATGTTGTAAGAGCACCAGCTTTCCCACCGATTCTGAAATAGCCTTTTGCAACTGCTGGACCGGCTCATCCTTGCCCTGGGTGACCAGTTGGGCCATGCCGGGCGTAAGATCGAGCAGTTCAAACAGAGCCTTGAGCGCCAGTAGGTTCCAGTCCTTGGGCCGTTCGATGTGCTTGAACTGAGTGAGTTCATCCACGCCGGTCCCGGCCAACTGCGGCAGGCCGGTGGCATCGAACTTCTTGCCCGGGACGGCGATGACCAGGTCGCCGGAGTAAACCAGCACGGCCAAGACGACCGCGACCCATTCCGGCTCCAGGCGATAGCGGTCCTTGTCCATGTATTCCACACCCTTGTCGTCTTGGATCAGCGCGGAGCGATTGACCACCTGGCCGTGGCCCTTCTTTTTGAGCAGGTCAAGGATGTACTTGGCGTACTTCGACTGGTGGGGATCAAGTCGTTCTCTGTCGAGCAGTTCCAGCGCATCCAACACTGCGGCGGCCTGCTTGGTTCGGTTTTGGCCGGCGATGGCTCGCAGGGCGTCCTGGGCTGCCTGGTCCCGGTTGGTTCCGGTGATGAGCACCGAAAAGAAGGGATATTCGGGTGCCTGATCATGAAAGTGCGCTCCAAGGCAGACACCGGCGATGGTGTTCACCAGGTCGCGGAAGTTGATGCGTTCATGGGGACTAATGCCGGACAATTCCCGAATTGACTTACCCTTGGCCCATTCGGTGAGCGACTTTGTACGCCCTTGATAGGTAACCTCGAAGGCATTAGCCATGTGTTTTTGCAGCCACTGTACCAGGTCACGCAAAAAATGGGATGACTTGGACTCGTATGTGGATTTGGCATACCCCGATGAGATGGACGCCAGATCCAGGGCAGCAGCATAGCTCCCGAGTGCAGTTCGGAACTCATCGTCTCTGTTGATGAGCCGCAGGAACAGTTCATCGGCGTTCTTTTCGTCTTTGAAGTGCGGTGCATCGAAGGGTTGGATAAAAAAAATGTAAAAGTCCCGCGGCGGAACGGCAGTGGATCGCTCGTTGGGCGCACCGAAGAAGAGGTATCCCTGGCGTGCGGCCTTCCGGTCCAGCCACTCCAGTTCGTGCTGCCAGATTTTGTAGCCGGTAACGTAGGTTTGGTCCGTACACTCCATGACCCGTTTCAGGGCCTCGTAGTAATAACGGTCCAGTTGAGAGGAATCGAGGGTCTCGGCACGTTTTTCGATCAACGCGTCGAAGTCGTCGGTCTTCTTCAGGTCCAGATAAAATTGCCGATTGTCCGGATTCGAGGAGATGAATTGCCCACTGACCGTCTTGTGGATTTCACGCAGAACGGTCTCCACCTGGGACAGCAGGTCGTCGGCCGGATCGCCGCCCAGTTCCTCGATGCCCGGTTGATACAGGCAGAGTCCATCACGAAGCTCCCCGGCTGTCGCACCCAGAGTAGCGTAGATGTCACCGGTGGTAAGCCGGTGGATCGACAGGGCATGAATGAGCCGGAGCGCCATGGGCTCGTAAGCCGGGCGCGTGAAGGCCTGCTGAATGCGAGATTCCAGCACCTGGCTGCAGTCGATGACCGCCTTAATATCGGGCACG
Source organism: Nitrospiraceae bacterium (assembly GCA_003454665.1). Taxonomy (GTDB): domain Bacteria; phylum Nitrospirota; class UBA9217; order UBA9217; family UBA9217; genus UBA9217. The sequence goes on from DMKB01000100.1 coordinate 2,396, forward strand.
GCCCGGAAGGACGGGTTTTCACGGAGATTGGTCCAATAGGTGTCGTAGGAAATAAGGCCGGGCCGGTCGTCAGGCATGTCCTGGTCGAGAATCTTTTTCATGGCCAGAGACAGCGTCTTCAACACCTCTCGCTTCTCCACCGCAGTCACCCGCCCAAAGGTGTCAATGTAGTCGGGATGCACCGGGAAGAGGCGGACGAACTCGTCCATGCGCTCGTTCATGTGGCCGTAGAATTTGCCGAAGGGCGTAAGGTACTCGCGTATTTTGGCCTGTTGCTCACCGGTCTTCTTGAGCAGTCGCTCGGCCACCACGAACTTGACGTCTTTGCGAGCGATGAGAATCTGCTCAAAACGATCCTTCACCCGGCGGATGCTGTCAGCCACAAAGGAAAAACGGGGACTGTCGAAGATGGCCTCCTGAACACCGGCCATAAAGCGGAAGTGTAGGTCCCTGCAGACCTCGCCGATTTCACGAAGGAAGTTCAGGTCAAGAATGAGTTCCTGATCCTTTCGTGTGCGCAGGTAATCGAGCAATTCATCCACAACGAGGAGCAGACCGTGGTCGGGGAACTTCTGACGAAACGCGGTCATCATCTCCTCGAAGGAGCGCTTGTTGTTGGGTACCTGGTCGGTGGAGGGAAAGCTGTAGCTCACGCCCATCGCCGCAAGATGCTCTTCCAATTCGGCCACAAGGATGTTCCTCAGAGACATAGTGGTAGCCCCGATCTCGGTGCGGACCACCTTAAACCGGCCTCCGATTTTCCCAGCAGCATTCGCCACATCGATGTTGCCAATACTGGCCACAAAGTCAGCATTCTCCGCAAGCCCGGAGATCACCGACATAAGGTGAGACTTGCCGGTACCGTAATTACCAACAACCATGAGTCCTTTGTTGTCGGCGAGTTGCTCGAACTGTAACTGGGGAATAACCAAGCCCACCAGCTTTTCCGCCATCTCTTCGGAAATGACGTAGGTCTCGACAAGTCGCCGCGCGGTAGTCGCTTCGTCGGCATCCCGCAACTGGACTACGGACTCGATAGGCTCAAATTGAATCAGGTCACCGTATTTCACAACAAATGCTCCCTTGCAATGGAATTTATTCTCTTCATGTCGTCACATCCGGGGTTGCCACAAAAAAGTCACGAATCGGATAGCGTCTGTATTCCGGGTGAGCAGGTTCTCCATAGGTCAAAAAACCATCAATAATGGTGCCGTTCCATGCGACAACCACCGTCTTGTTGCGTGAGAGTCCCTGGAGCAGCCGAAGCGGGTCCTGTTTCAGGCCAACATCAAATATAATTTCGATGTTGTCGAGCAGGATCATCTCCTCATTGCCATTGCCAATGACCTCTTGAAGAAGACGCGGCAACTGCAAGGCTCGCTGGCGCTCGGTCAAATCCAGCATCCGGCGCGAAAGTTCAAGGTTGACATTCAACAGGGGCGCACTTGTGCGATCCCGTACATCCTGAAGTGCAGTGGTTTTACCTGCGCCTGCCGTTGCGACAACCAACATCAGCCGGTGATAAAGCTCGGCAATCTGTTTGGACTTTCGTATGATCTGATCAGCAAGAGGTTCCGCCATTACTTTTATCTTCCTGATTTCAGTTACAATTCCATGTGGGCTAACAATTTGGACATTTTGAAAATTTGCTCAGGATATTGATTTCTAAATGTCGAACAGATCAATTTAGCTATGGACAATATCTAACTCACATTCCGTACTTTGAGCACGAGTTTCATGAATTATAAATTTATGAGTAATATCAAGGAGTTGTCGATTCCCCTGGACATTTTCATTTTAATGCTCCATAATATCCTCAAAATGTATCCTATTCAGCCCCCCCATCGGATTCGAAAAATTGGGATGCAACCTTAAGGGGGAGTAACAGCGGGATAATCTAAATCATACGGCTGACAGCAACATGAATGCTGCGAAGG
>DMKB01000208.1 GCA_003454665.1 Nitrospiraceae bacterium
GTAAACCCCCGCCTCTATATGAATCTTTTCAGGATTTTCAAGGAGGCGATCACGAACACGATCAAGCACTCCCGCGCGCAGGCGGTCCACGTTGCGATGCATGTCGACCGTGCGGGCGTGCAGCTTGCGATCCAGGACGACGGTGTCGGTATGGGTGAAAGGCAGGGCAACGGGAGAGGTGTTCTGAATATGAAAAAGCGGGTGGAGGAAGTCGGCGGGACCTGGTCCCTGACCGCGGACAAGGGAACGCGGATCAGCCTTGCCGTCCCCCTCCCCCAAAAATACCCCGGCCGGGGTATGGAGGGACAGTGACCGGCCATGGTAAAATCAGCAAAAGCCATGTGTTATGCATTTCCTGGGTCAGAGAATTCGCGGGGGGCGCTACCCGACTCGTACGGCACGGCCTTCGTGCGTTGTGTCCCCCGGCGCGTTCTCTGCGGTGTACAATCTGGTCTTTACGTATTCATCGGGTGAACTATGCGCGTTGTTATTGTTGAAGATGATCAGCTGCTTCTCGAGAACCTGAAGCTGCTCCTGGGCAGTGATGGGGGGATAGCGGTGGTGGGCGCGTTTTCCTCGGGCGAGGAGGCCCTGCCCGGCCTGACGGAACTCCGGCCCGAGGTGATGCTCACCGACCTTGGCTTGCCGGGCATGTCCGGCGTCGAGCTGATACGGAAGACAAGAGAACTGCTGCCCGGCATCGAGATCATGGCCCATACGGTGTTCGAGGAGCGGGACACGGTATTTGCCGCGCTCAAGGCAGGGGCATCGGGCTATCTTCTGAAGGGGTGCAGCCCCTGGGAGATCATGGAGGCCCTCCATACGCTCTATGAGGGCGGTGCGCCCATGAGCCAGAAGATCGCGCGCAAGGTGATCATGGAGTTTCAGGATGAGGCCGATGGGGAGCAGTATCTTTTGAGCCCCCGGGAGAAAGAGATCGTGAAGAGCATAGAGAGCGGCCTCACGTACAAGGAAATAGCCGGGCAGTTCAATATTAGCCCCCATACCGTCCATACTCATATCAAGAACATCTATGAAAAGCTCCAGGCCAAGGACCGCCAGGAGGCCCTCCTGAAGGCCCGGCGGAAGGGGATTATCTAACTTCCCTTTCGGCGCTCGAGTCCGGTGCCACCGGGAACACCGCTGCCGCAAGCGTTCGATGGAGAGAATGCCGCTCATGAACCATGGACCAGAAAATCTCTTGACCTTGCAGTTTTCCCGAGAGCTCGAAGAAGAGTTTCGCGATGACTACTTCCGGCAATCGCTCATGCAGCTGCGCTTTGCTATTGTCGTCGGCATTGTGCTTTACGCGCTCTTTGGTATTTTTGACTCCTGGATCACGCCGGAAATACGGGTGCAGGTATGGATAATCCGATACGCCATCTTCTGTCCCTTCGGCGTCCTCCTGTTCCTGTTCACCTACTCTCCGTACTTTAAAAAATACATGCAGCTTACCCTCTCGCTGGCGGTTCTCGTCGCCGCCGTCGGCGTCATTGCGATCCTGGCGATGGCGCAGCCTCCGGGAAGCTATTTTGAATTCGCGGGCCTCATGTTCATCGTTATGTATGCTTCCGTATTAATGAGGATTCGGTTCGTCTATGCCGGTCTTACGATCTGGACGGTCGCGCTCCTGTACGCAATTGCCGCTCTCTGGATCAGCGATATTCCGTCCCCGGTCTTCGGGGGGGCCAGTTTGATCTTTGTCGTTACGAATTTCGTGGGGATGGTATCGAGTTACCAGCTCGAGCTCACGGCACGCAGGAGCTTTCTCCAGACCAGAACAGTCAGGGACCTGGAGGGAAAAAAGCATCAAATTGAGACCGGCAAATTGCAGGCAGCAGTAGACGCGGCGACCACAACGCTCCGGGAGAGCGAGTTGAAGTTCCGCACCCTGGCACGGACAACGTCGGCGGCAACATTTATTCACCGGGGAGAAAAATATCTCTACGTAAACCCTGCTGCGGAAGCGATGCTTGGCTATACTCTCGATGAGTTTCTGGCCACGGATTTTTGGGCTGTCATCCATCCGGACCACCAGGAAATGGTCAGAGAGCGTGGACGGGGACGAATCCGCGGCGCGGCGCCCCCTCCCCGGTACGAACTCAAGGTCATTACCAAAGGCGGCGAGGAGCGCTGGGGCATCATGTCCGCCGGACCGATAGAGTATGAGGGCCGGCCGTCATCGGTACGCTCTTCGATATAACGGACCTGAAGCAGGCGGAGGAGGAGAAGGCAACGCTGTACGAAGAAAACATCCGCCACTGCAACACCATTCTCGAGGAAGAGAAGAAGCACATCAGGGAAAAAGAGGAGATTCTGCGGGACCTCCACGACGGGATCGGAAGCATGATTACGAATATCAGCTTGCTCTCCGAGATAGCGCAGACCGCATCAGACCGGTTGGCCGTCAAGAACACGCTGCAGACCATCGCGAGCCTGTCCCGGGAGGCCCTTTCCGAGGTGCGCAGCTTCGTCCAGAGTCTGGACAGCAAGGAGACGAGCTGGCAGGCTCTGCTGGCTGAATTCCGGCATCACGGCAGCGTGATGATCGATCCCCACGGGATGTCCTTTGCCATGGAATCCTCTGTTGACGATCCCCATGAGCAGGTAAACCCCCGCCTCTATATGAATTTTTTCAGGATTTTCAAGGAGGCGATCACGAACACGATCAAGCACTCCCGCGCGCAGGCGGTCCACGTTGCGATGCATGTCGACCGTGCGGGCGTGCAGCTTGCGATCCAGGACGACGGTATCGGTATGGGTGACAGGCAGGGCAACGGGAGAGGTGTTCTGAATATGAAAAAGCGGGTGGAGGAAGTCGGCGGGACCTGGTCCCTGACCGCGGACAAGGGAACGCGGATCAGCCTTGCAGTTCCCCATCCCCGAAAATACCCGCCTGGCGATATCGAAAGGGACGCAAACAGCAAGGTACCGTAAATGCTTACGGCATGATGGCGCGCGCAAGGTGATCATGGCGTTTCAGGATGAAGCCGACGGGGAGCAGTATCTTTCAGGCCCGGCGAAAAGGAATAATCTAGCATCCCTCGATACTGCAGACTATCCCGATGGGGCGACAAAGGACCCTTACGGTAATCATGATCGCGGCAGTGCGTCTTTCATGAGCCTCTTCATCCGATATTTTTTACAAAAAAAGAGATTTAATTTCAGCTATACTTTCAAATAATACGTTCGAAGATAGAGATACCAACAAAGTGCAATAGTGTGTTTTCACCCACAACGAGGAGCTCTGGATGACCATTACGAGTACGATTGTCATCGGCACCATTCTGCTTATTCTGCTCTGCTGGAATGACTTCCGGGCAAAAATTCTGCGGCCGAAGTCACAATCCAAATACTACGCCGCCTTTGCCTTCTTCTGCGTTGTGAATATTGCCATATATTTTCTGATCCTTCGGATCGTTCTCGAAAAAGACCCAGTGAAGATCCTGCTGGCAACGAATACCGGATCTTTTTCCGGCCCCCAGATTTTTCAGCCCCTTCTGGTCTCGCTGCTGTATTTTGGCGCCGGTGCCAAGACATTCCGGCTCGGGACCAGGCAGTTTAACCTCTATCAGACGATCATCAAAAGCTTCCAGCAATTGTTCCGGATGAGTTGGGACAAGATTTCCGAGATACGGCAATCAATTGAAACGGCGCCGGCCCCTTACGCAAAGCTGAAGGCAAAGATCGACAGGCTTCAGGAAAAAGCCCGCATCCTCGGCTGGGAGAATACGCAGGACAGTAAATTACAGGGCATCGCCGCTGATACAAACATGGCCGAGGAGCAGATCAAGGCGCTGAAGGAGATGTACAAAGGCATAAGTGCCGAGCCGCTGTCGCACAAGGATATAGAAGACCTCAAGAACGACATGCAGACGAAGATCGCCGCGCTGCAGGAAGCAGTGACGAATAAACTCAAAACGTATCTCTTCCTTTTCATCTTTAAATATATCAAGGATGAATCGGAAATAGAGGCCATTCTGCAGGAAATAGACGTCCCGCCGCCGCAGGCGGCGCCCTCGCAGACACCGAATGTCGCGTACCGAAGCCTGGTCATCTCCTTCTTGTTCGGCATGCTCTTCGGGCCGATCTATTACCTCAGCAATAATTTCAGTCCCGTGGAGTACGGCTGGTACGGTGCGTTTTCCCTCGGTGTATTCGGTCTTGTCATGTCCTTCATAAAAATGACGGAGCATAAATTCAAGAGTATCGTGAACGTCGTTGTCCTGGGGGCCCTTGCCGGCGCGGCAGGGTTTCTTACCTGGGGCCTGTTGAGCACCGAAAAGCCGATGGCAGAAGCACTGAAAGGAATCGCAGCCAGGTCGATCATCGGCGTCCAATTTGGCGCGGGAATTTCGCTCGTCCTCTACGCATTCAGAATGTATCTGAGAAAAAAGAAAACCCCGACGGCCCTCAATTACGGGGCCGTCGGATTGTCGGGGAGCATCGTCTTTGTCCTGCTCACGATGGCGAATATGTACGGATCGAAATACATGATTCTCGAATCATACATTGCGATCGGAGCTGTAGGCATGGTGGTGATGATGGCGATGGCCTTCGCACTGGATATCTTCAGTGAGGATGCGGTTCAATAACGCTCTTTGGTACACAGATGAACACCGTTGGGGAATGGGCGACGCGGTGAATGGGCGACGGGGTGTGAAAGTCCAAATGACAAAGCCCAAGGGTTAAACGAATGTCAAAGTTCAAAATCCAAATGCCAAATAAATGCCAAATGACAAAATGCAAAAGTCTCAATCTTGTTGCCAATTGGTTTTTTGACATTCACTTGAACTTTGAGCTTTGAACTTTGGAATTAGTCATTACCTCTGCGGTTATCGTTTGACATTACAGTTGTTGTAGCAAGGAGGGGCCTGCATGGACGTGAAAATGAATTTCGATGCCGTTATGTTCACCCTCTCGGCAACCCTTGGCCTTTCAGTGGTTGTGGAGCGGGTGCTTGAATTCCTTAAGAACATACTCGAACCTATGGTCGGATCACGGGCCTCCAGGGCATTGCCGCCTGCACACAGCGACACCACGGGCAATCAAAAAAGACTGGCGGACACGGAAGAAAAGTCCCTTGCAATTGAAAAGGATCCCGGAACGCTGAAGAAGGAAATGGGCGAGATCAGGGCAAGGCTTGAGACTGCGCGAAATGCCGGGGAGCGCAAAAAGCTCAAGGATGAGCTGGCCACCCTCGAAACGATCCAGGAGTGGGGGGAGCGCTTTCCCCCGGGCACGGTCCTGGTGGAGCCTGCCACTGACGCTGATGACGGCACGACTCTGCGGGTCTTCGTTCTCCACCTCGTCGGATTCGCCCTGGGAATACTCCTGGCCCGCATTGCCAACGTGCAGGTGTTTCATGCCTTTCTCGGAAATGCCGGTGAAATGCGGCCGTGGGTGGATACTGTTTTTACCGGCCTTCTGATCGGAGGCGGGAGCGCTCCTGTCCATGTGCTGATCCGGTTCATCAGCGAGCGCAAGGTGCCTGCCACGGCCGCAGCCCTGGATGCCCAGGAACAACGGCTCGTTCCTGCCGCAGTTGTTCAGCCGTCGACGCCGGACGTTGACGGCTGGGTGGATATTGCCTACGACGGTGGCGTGGACCGGGATAAACTGGAACAGACCCACCATCGCCCGGGCGATCCAGACATGATCGTGTATCATCACACTGCCATGAACAGCCGCAGTACTTTCGAGGACGTTGTGCGCGTGATAAAAAACCGGACGGATTCGCGGGGAAACCACTGGCTCACCGGCTACCATTGCGTCGTTCTCGCCGACGGCTCAATCCATCCTTTCTGTCGCTGGGACCGGTACGGCAGCCACGCCCGTGGCTATAATTTGCGTTCCCTTGGCCTCGCATTCAACGGCAACTACGAAACGGACCCGCGGGTGCCCTACTCGAACCCGACGGGAGCATACGGCCCCCCGCGGCCGACAGATGCACAGATACGGGCGGGGGCCCGGGTTGTGACGCTCTGGAGCTTCCTCTATGGCATTGACACAACGGCCAAAGAGAAAATAATTCCTCACCGCGACATTGCCGACAAGGCCTGTCCCGGATCACAATTCCCCTATGACGAATTCAAGAAATGGATAGCGTACTATCGGAACCGCTGGGAGACATCGCCGGCGATCAAGGAGCGAATAGAGCTGTTCAAGCAAAAACCCTATCTGTACGTATAAGGAGTGACGGCATGGATTCACTGTTCGCAGTAACCGCCCGTTTTGCCTTTGTGCTGGCCCTTGCTTTGCTGCTTGAGCGGGCCATGGAGGTCCTCAAATCGAGCTACGATCTGCTGGACAGCCGCCTGGACCTGAATAATTTCTGGACGAAGCGCGCGTACCGAATACGGGGTCTTCTGGAGAAGAAACTACGGAGATCCGAGCATGCCGGGCCAACGTATGCAGCCCGGGTTCTCCGGCGGTTCGGCGAGATGCTCCTGAACGGCCAGGGCGGGTATTCCGGGTCAGTCCCGGTCCTGTCCGGTGATCTTGTCCGCACCCGGGCCGTTAAGGTCGGCCTGAAAGTAGTCGCTATAACCAGTGGCATCGCGCTGGCCTTCGCGTACAGTATCGATCTCGTGGCGCTGTGGAATGGCGGTCACGCGGCGACCGGTGAGCCATCATCCTTTGGGAAGCTCCTCAATTCACAAGGGGTGCATTATATCCTGAGCGGTACCGCCATTGGCCTGGGGTCCGGCCCTGTCCACAAGATCATCACGACGATCGAGAAAAAAAGAAAGCGGCAGAGGGAAAAAGCGGACCGCCCAGGCGCCTGATGCCCGGCGGAACCGTTGCTGCTCTCCACGCAGAACGGTAACCCATGTTTCATCTTCTTTCATCGGACACCTACCATCTTCACGCTTCACGAGTCTCTTCTTGAAGCAGCTCTCCCCCGAATTCGTTAGGCCCCGTTCATTAATAGCTTGAAATCCTTTGTAATTTATGAAATAATCAAGGCGGGTAAACGGAACCGGTATCCCGGCCCCGGGAGGAGAAATCCATGCTTACCACCGCACTTCTCGTTGTCCACGTAATCGGCGTGATCATCTGGATCGGCGGGCTGACGTTCGTGACGATTGTTTTCTTTCCGATGATGTACAAGACCGAGGGATCCTTTGAGAAGGCGCTTCTGTTTCAGCGCGTGGAACACCGGTTTGCAGGGATCGTCCGCTGGATCGTCGTCATCGTCGGCGTGACGGGCTTTATGCTCCTCTCGGCGAAGTTCGGAAACAATTTTCTTGCCGTGCGGGAAGGGCTCGGCACGCTGATCATGCTGGGCGCATGGATTCTCTATATCCTGGTGCTTCTGTCCGAACGGAAGCTCTTTGAAAAGCTCTTTTCCGACCCCGAGAGGATCAACATGAACAGGGCGCTCAAGGTGATCAATGCACTGCACTGGGTGCTGTTGACGATCAGTTATGCGGCAGTGGCCACGGGGGTGTGGTTCGGACATCTGCCTGCGCCTGCGGCGCCGTAGGAAGACAGGAGACAGTAGACAGAATACAGATAACAGACTTAAGACAGAAGAGCAGGAGCCAGGAGCCGGGAGACAAGTAGTCAGGAGCCAGGAGTCAGAATACAGATGACAGACAACGGACATGAGACAACAGACAACAGATTACAGAAGACAGACGGCGGACGATGGGCAAAAGACGACAGGCATCGGGAATCCGGAATCTTGCATCGGGAATCCGGAATCTTGCA
>DMKB01000292.1 GCA_003454665.1 Nitrospiraceae bacterium
TCTCTTTGGATTAAGGTTGAATAGACCGTTAACCAAGGCCACATCGATTGATCCATCTTCGAGGGGAAGGTTTCCTCCCTCTGCCTGTAGGAACTGGACGTTCTTGATCCCTGCTTCCTCCGCGGCCCGACGGGCCCGGTCGAGCATGGCACTGCTGAAATCAATGCCGATAACCCTGCCGTCGGGACCAGTCTTTTCCGCTGCAATCAACGAATCGAGTCCGGCCCCGCACCCGAGGTCGAGAACTCTGCTGCCCGCCGGAATTTCTGCAGCAGTGGCGACATTCGAAACTCCTGCAAAGCCTTCGACGGAGACGGACGGGAGGCGTGCAAGCAGTTTTTTCGGATACCCGAGGCTCTTCGCGAACCCTTTGCCCACCGGGAAGGGGTGTTTGCCCTTCGGTCGTTCCGCCGCGGCCGAATAGGCCCGCCGGACGGCATCGATCAATTGTTGGTCATTATCAGCAAGCATATCATCATTTATGTCAGTTACTGCCCTCCCCCCTCCTGAGAAGAACAAGCCCCGGTGAGGAGAAATGGGTAAGGCCCGACACTTAATAGCATGGTAACACAAACCCTTTTTGAAATAAATAATGATGATTGATCGGGAGTGATTTTATTCTCAAGTCAGGATTAGAGGAAGTATAAAACTACAAAATGCGGAAGGTGTCGCCCGTTTCGTCTGCTCGTCAGCGCCGAAAACCACTGCGTTCTCACTCGATAAATGACAATGGCACGTATCGTTGCCTTAGAAATACTTCCCCATACTCAGCATGAGGTCGAATCCGCTGCCGTTTAATTCTCTATGGGTAAACGTCGTGGTATTGGCCTCGTAGGTTACGTAGTAGTATTTTAATCCCGCTGCAAAATAGAGTCTTTCCGCGACAACAACCTCGAATTCTCCGGCAACATGAAAACCCAGGGCATCGTCATACTTTATTATTTCATAGGAAACTATATTTTCTTCCCATTCACCATCAAGATACGCGCCGATCCCTGCCCCGATCTTCCACTGCGTAATACGGGTAAAAGGTATCTTATAGAAGAGCGTGGCACGCAGGAAATCCCGGTTGAACTCGCCATCGCCGTTTGATACCGAAGGCCTAATCACACTTACCTGATGCCCGGCAGAAACCTCGATGTCCCAATGGGACGACAGGCCATAGCCGCCTGTGAGGGCAAAACCGATACCGCCGCCGGCACTGAGTGTGATATCATCACCGTCTAAAGTTGTTCCGAGGAAATGGTCCTGTAAGCCGATTCCAGCGAGAAGGAAAATGCCGAACCGGCCCCTACCATCCGTATTCAGGAGCTTTCTAGGGCCTTTTTTCTTTTTGTTCTTTCGCACCGTAATGGGCTGTTCCTTTTTCGTCTCTTCCGGTGTCACCTGTTGTGTTTCTTGTGGTGCCTCTGCCGATGTCTTCGCCGGAGTCGCTGCTGGTGCTGCTTCCTGCCCTTCAGCAGATGGAATAGTGCCCTGGAATGATAGCGCGAAGCCAACGAGCATAACGAAAAACCATTGCTGCCTCTTTCCTTTCAACATGAACAACACCTCTCTCTCCGAAACGGTTTATGCATTCCTCTTATCGGCTGTCAAACAAAGCGATGACAAAAGAACGTTGCTTTTACAGTGCATCAAGGCAATAGCGTTTTTCAGCAGCGTTACTCCTAGTGAACCATAGTATCCTATTGAAATCAAGGTAATTTTACCCAAATGACCGGTCCGTTCATCCTGCTCCGGCTTCCGTTGGTTCAATTGTTTCGGGGATTGAAACAGAATTTATCCTGCACTGGAACGATGGATCAAGCAACGCAGAAAACGAGGCTTAAACAAAACGTATATTTGATACGGATTGTACTGGACTGGCCCGATAACTGACGAGAGACTATTCCACTACCCACACCGCGCAGTTCTCTGCCCGGTGCACGAGCTGGCTCGAAGTGCTGCCGAAGAGGAACTCCTCGGCCTTGGACTTATGGTGACGGCCCACGACCACGGTGCAGCAGCTCATTTCGCATTGATACTCCAGGATGATCTCGGACAGGGACTTGTCTTCCCCCACGCACGAACGGATCTGCACCTTGTCTTCGGGGAAACCCGAATGGATCAGGACTTCCCGATACCGGTTCAGCAGGGCGTTAGCTGCGGTGACCTTTTCTTTCGCCCAGGCGGACCGTTCCTCCTCGTTCTCAAATAAATCTTCCTCAGGCTTCGGGACCACGCTCAGGAGGGTTGCCCGGAAACCGGGATTTCCCCCCAGAAAATCCGCCACGTACAGCACGGCGCGCTTCGAGTTCTCGGTCTGGTCCACGGCAATGAGAACATGCCGATCTTTCGGTTGTTCCGTCTTCCTGGCTGCCATACCATGCTCCTTTCAGGAGAACATCCCGTAACCACTGATGCATACGGATTCATACAGATGCGAGAAACATATTTTCTGCTACCATTGCATCCGTGTCCATCTGTGTCTATCCGTGGTTCCTTTTTTTGCCTCGATGACTACACGAACACCCGGTCGTCCAACCGCTCCCGCGCCTCACCCAGGTCCTCGATCAGCTCCCGGGTATGCTCGTAATAGACCCCCGCACCCAGGGAAAAGTGCATCAGCACCCTGTTCAGAGCGTCGGGAATGTAGGGATAGATCTTCTGCAAATTGGTCACGCGGTTGTGGAAGACGATGTTCAGATCGTCCTTCGCAATCCGTTCAAGGGCGTCCGGATTCTCCTTGAGAAGACGGTTCGTCGTGACATCTCCCCGGCCGGTGATAAAGAGCAGTACGTTCCCCAGGCCGAAGAGGTCGTAGCCGAACCGGCTCTCTCCATGACTATAGGTATAATCGAAATCGATCCAGCGGTATCGTCCCGTGGAATGGTCCTTGATCAAATGGTCTCGCCGGATGTCACCGTGCTTTTCCCCGCTCTCATGGAGGAATTTTATCGCCTCGAGTGCCCCGATAAACTCTTCCAGCAGGGAGGCGTAGAAAGAGAAAAAAAACTCTTCGTGGCTCGAACCGATGCCAACGGTGATCTCGGAGAGCGTTTTCCCCCGGATGTAGTCCAGTACCCGAAGGGGGTTGCCGGCCGAATCGAGGACTGTTTCACCCTGCATGAAGTCAGGCCGGCCGCGGACCAGCTCGAGGATGCGCGCTTCTTTGCGAGGGCTGCGCGCGCACTCGAACACGAGGCCGCCGATCCTGGCGTTAAACCGCTCCCGAAAGACCCATTTCAGGATTACGACCTTTCCGGTGAGCAGGTTGATCGCCCGCTTGACCCAGAATTTCTGTTCATCCTCGAGGCCGAACCTGCCCTCCCGTTCGTTGTTCCGAACGAAATAGGGCACATCATCCAGGACAACGACATCATCGTAATCGACGCGAAAGAAGTCGGCCGTTTCCTTGATCGTGACCCGCCGGGGAACACGCTCCGGCGGAACCCGGCGCCTGATCATCCGGAGCAGCTCTTTCTCCGTCAGTACCGCCGGGGAAGCGAGTGAGCGTTCGCCCATCTGTTAACTCCCTCTTCCGTTCACTAGTATTATACAGCAGATGGGCAAAAAAGTGGAATGAAGAAAGGCCCTTCCCCCACGCAGTCGTACGCATAGTGGCATCACGGGCTCATTGTCAGCGTGAGTGCGCATCCGGGCAAAAGGACGTCTTCTCCTTCACGAACCTCCGGGATGAGCCGATTTTCCTTGACTTTTTTGCCAAAAAAAGCTAATTTTTATAATAAATTATCGCAGAGTGCGGGCCCTGCGCGGCCCTTACCCGGGAGGGACGTAGCCGCTGATGTCGTACCAGATAAAACTTGAGATATTTGAAGGTCCCCTGGACCTGCTTCTTCACCTCATCAGAAAGCATGAAATCAACATCTATGATATCCCGATAGCCCTCATCACCAGCCAGTACCTCCAATACCTTGAAATCATGAAGAGCCTCGACATGGAAATCGCAGGCGAATTCCTCGTCATGGCTTCCACGCTGACGCATGTCAAATCCAGGATGCTTCTGCCGCCGCCGGAGAACCCGGAGAGCGATGAAGACGGCGTTGACCCGCGGGACGAACTGGTCCAGCGGCTCCTCGAGTACAAGCGATTCAAGAATGCCGCCCTCGATCTCGAGGAGAAAGAGCATACCTGGTCGCGGGTCCATACCCGGCCGGCCGAGGCACATCCCGATGTGCCGCCCAACGAAGAGGAAGAGCCTCTGCTCTTTGACTTTCACCTTTTCGACCTGCTTTCAGCGCTCAAGGACGTGATCGCACGGGTTCCTGATGAACAGTTTGAGATTACGGCGGAGACCGTATCGATCACCGAAAAAATATCGTATATCCTGGGCCGGTTGGAATCGGCTGAAACCGTGCTCTTTGGCGATCTCTTTGAGGACAGCGTCACGAAACCCCAGGTGATCGCCACATTTCTGGCCCTGCTGGAACTCGTCAAGACCCGGGCGGTAAAGGTCGTCCAGGTGGAACACTTCGGCGCCATACGGCTGATGAAGTCCGTGACCGAAACCCCGATGGGGTAGAGAGTGTTGTGAAAAAATACGGAAAAATCAAGAGGCTGTTTGGACACGGATAAAATCTGAAACATCCGATAAAGAAATTTAATGCGTGATTAAATCCGTTTTTCCCGTGCTTATCCGTGTCCCATTGCCTTTGGGTTTAATCCGCGTCCCGAATGAAGAATGGCTATTGACCTTAAAAAACTTGCGCAGGAACGGAAGTTCGGTGAGATCGAAAAGGCCGTGTACGACGACCGGTCCCTCATCGGCGATCTCGTGGGACTCCTTTCGGAGAAAGACGGCGAAATCCGCTCGGGTGTACTCACCCTGCTCTCGCGCGTGGGGTTTGATTACCCGAACGACACCAGGCCGCACCTCGCCACGCTGATTTCGCTTCTCGATGACGAGGACATGTTCATCACCATAGACGCGGCGAATGCCGTGGGGAATCTCGGGTTCAGCTTCAAGGAATCAGCGTCATCGGCCGCGCCGAAGCTCAAGGCGCTCCTTGAACATGAGCAGAGCCTGGTCAGGCAGGAGGCGGCCTATGCCCTCGGGAATATCGGCTTCTCCTTTACCGCCCTGGTGAAGGATACGATCCCGCGCCTGATCCGGATGCTCGAGGAGGGCGACGACGATGAACGAGAGGCGGCAGCCCATGCCCTCGGCAAGATCGGGATCACCTCGCCGGAACTGATCCGGGGAATTCTGCCGAAGCTCGTGGAAGTCCTGGAATTCTCGAGAGAGGCGACCTGCGGAGGGGTACTCTTCGCCCTGGGCGCCATAGGCCTGCACTATCCGCAGGAAGTCGCGGACCTGGTGCCGCGGCTCATCGAATACCTGGACAGCGGCCACCCGAACGCCGTAAAGAACGCCGTTGCCGCATTGGGGAACATCGGCAGCGCAAATCCGGAGATCGTGAAACAGGCTGCGCCGAAAATACGGACGCTCCTGAACAGCACGGACGTGGACGTGCAGATGAACGCAAAGGTTGCCCTCGGACGATTGGGAGAGCAGACTGATTGGTAAACCGGGGAGCGGACACGACCACCGCTGAGACGGGCATCGTTTAAAGAAGACAGGTGAGCAAAATATTGTTACAATATCACTATACGTCTGTATTGAGGATTTTTCCGCAGTCACCGGCCTTCATCGGTGGCTCACCACTATGATTTGTTGAGAGGGGTCAGGATTGGAAGAACAGGAATTAAAAGGGGCGATTGAAGCGCTGCTCTTCGTTTCGGGAAGCCCCCTGTCGACAGACAGGCTCAAGGGCATTTTCGACGATACGACGAAGGAGCAGATCGAGGAGCAGATTGCGGCGCTCAGAGACGAGTACGAAGCGAGGGGTTCCTGCATCATGCTTGCCGAAGTGGCCGGCGGCCATCAACTCGCTACCCGTCCGGAATATCACGACTGGATCCGTAAATTCAAGTCCGCCAAGGTGTCGTCACGGCTCTCAAAGGCGGCACTCGAGACGCTGGCGATCATCGCCTACCACCAGCCCGCGACCCGCGCCGAGATCGAGGAGATACGCGGCGTGTCGGTTTCAAGCGGCACGCTTGATCTGCTGATCGAGCTTGGCTGGGTGAAATTCGGCCGCCGCAGGATGACGCCGGGCCGGCCAATGACCTTCGCGGTCACCCAGGATTTTCTCGATCATTTCGGGCTGGAGACCGAGCGTGACCTGCCAGGGCTTGCGGAACTTCGCGCCGCCGGACTGCTCGACAACCGGCCCGCGCCCAGTGAGATGCCGGGGCTGGAGAAGAGTGAGGACGGGTCTGACGGGCTCGATCTGGTTGCGTCAGATGAGCCGGAATTGCTCGTCTGAATGAGGCCGGTTCCAGTGTCCCGGAAGTGTCCTAGCTAGGACAGCTTTTAACCCATTGTTTTAAAAGATTAAAAGAGTTAACGCCGGATTAACGCCGGTTTTGGACGTCCTATGGCGCGCGGAAGTGTTTGGAGAGCTTCAGGCCCTGGCCCTGGTAGTTTGAACCGAGATCCTGTCCGTAGATCACTTCCGGTCGTTCAGTCATTTTCTCATAGACCAGCCTGCCAACGGTCTGGCCGTCATCGAGCGCAAACGGGGCTTCGTGGCAGCGCACTTCAAGAACGCCGCGCGCGCCAGAGCCTCCAGCGGCAGCATGGCCGAAACCGGGATCAAAAAAGCCGGCGTAATGCACCCGGAAC
>DMKB01000379.1 GCA_003454665.1 Nitrospiraceae bacterium
GAGGCCGAGGCCCCAGGCGATCACCGGAACCTTCACCCCGAGGGGGAGCGTGACCTCGGGCCGGAAGATGCCCGCGCCGCCCAGCTCCATCCAGCCCAACGCCGGATGCTTCACGTGCAGTTCCACCGACGGTTCGGTGAAGGGAAAATAGGCGGGCCTGAACTGGAACTCCTCGGCCCCGGCGACCTCTTCGCCGAACAGCGTCAGAAGCCCGAGGAGTGAACGGAAATTGATGTCCTCTCCCAGAACGATCCCCTCGACCTGGTAAAAATCGGGCGCGTGGGTCGCGTCAACAGCATCGTACCGGAAACACCGGGCAATGGAAAAATACTTTCCCGGGATTTTGGGGTCCGCGCCGAGGGTCCTTGCCGACACGGCAGTGCCCTGGCTCCGGAGAATCAGGCGCTTCGCCCGCTCGAGGTCAAAGGCATACCGCCACCCCTTCGAGCCGGTCCCGCCGCCGTCCTTATGGACTGCGGCCACCTGGCCGCCGAAGGGCTCTTCAATCGTCTTGCTCGACGCCGGCTCCTTCACGAAATACACGTCATGGATATTTCGCGCCGGATGAAACTGGGGCATGTAGAGCGCGTCCATGTCCCAGAACTCGTTCTCCACGAGGGGGCCCCGCATCTCCTCGAATCCCATGCCGATGAATTTGTATTTGACGAAATCGAGAAATTCCCGGTAGGGGTGTTTCCTCCCGATGCTGGTCCTCGGCGGACTGATCGAAATATTGTAGGATCGGAACTTCTTCTGCTTCCAGGTGCCCTGTTTGAGCATGTCCGGCGTGAGCGCTGAAGACTCATCTCCTGTCTCGCCGCGCTCCCTGAGCTGCCGGAGCAACTCCCGGCCTCCGGTGGTCAGGCCGAAGGTGCGTTCCTTCTTCTCGGTGATCCGGAAGATCCCCTTGGATTTTCCGCGCTTGCGGAAATTGTCGTTAATTACCGTCTGTTCGGCCTTCGAGAACGTCGACAGCTCTGACTGCGCCTTCCCGCCCGCCCGGCCGATCAGGCCGGTCAGAAAAGCATAGGGGCCGACATCACCGTCAGACGCAAGGCTGAGGACTCCTCCCGCGACGATCCGCACCACGCCGGTTTCCTTGAGCGCACCCACGGAAGAGCTGACCTCGGCGGGATCCAGGCCCCATGACTGTATGATGTCCTTGACCGTGAACTCGCGACCGTCCCGGAGCGCCGTGATAATCCGCATCTCCGGCGTCCCCTTCTCGCGGTATGCCGTTCCGGTATCAGTGAGCGCGACAAAGGACGTAACCGACTCCCCGACCACATCGAGCATGCCTTTGGACTGGAGCCACCCCGCGGCCATGTCCAGCCGTGATTCATCGAGTCCCGATGCCGCCATGATATCGGTGGAAGAGAGCCGGTCGTTACTCCCGAAACTGAAGAGCAGCTTGGTCTCGAGGGGATGGAGGCTTTCGAGGATTTTTGTCTGTTCTGATGGTGACATGGAATGCGGTTTAGATTACTGAGATATGGCACATTTGTCAAGGAAAAACCGGTTGACGGCGTGCTGATAGTGTGATACTGTTATGCAATGGCGACAACGAAGATCAAGCCGCAATTAAACTATACCCTCCTCTGCGATGACGTTCGTCAGGAAGTCGGTGGAAAGTTCAGCCTCATGGGCCTCTTCGAGGCCATCTACGCCAATACCTTTCCGGCAGTGCACCCGCGCTTCGCCATCGTGAACGAGTGGTCGGGAGGCAAGGGTGAGTTCCACGTCAAGATCAGACTCCTCGATACGGATAAAAAAAAGGTCGTCTCCGAGTCGGAAACGGCGATCACCCTCTTCAGTGAATCGCAGCGGCACCGTGATATCTCTATCCGCTTCAACACGACCTTCCCGGTGGCCGGGACCTACTGGATCGAAACCCTTGTCGACGACAAGCAGATCAACATGGTTTCTCTGGCAGTGAAACAGGTCAACCAGCAAAGCGTCCACTGATCGAGCGCAGGCGCTGAATATACCGAACGACATATCCCCTTACCGGCTCAAGCCAAACCACAAAATAACCATAAATACGAAGCCTTATGCAACCACGGGTCCCGACTTCGTCTGGACACACAGATGACCACAGATACGCTTTCGCGTTGTATATATAATCGCGAGACTCGAATCGAGGACGTGTGGCGAAGCCCGTGCGACCTACAGTGGCGGAATTGTGGGTCCTGATGGTCCCGCGCAGTTACAAATTCCATATGGATATTGTTTTTATTTTTTTGTTAGGTATTGATAATTTGGCTATTACTTTTTGCGGACGCGTATCTGCCGGGCAGAGACGCCGGAGAGCGGGGAACGATTCGGCGTGATCGCCGGTGTACTGATGTTCATTCGGCGGTAATGTAGGGGGTAAGGCCCTCCTGGTTCTGCAGTTTGTTCATCAGCCGCTCGGCTGATTGTTTCTTCTTGAAGTTGCCGATCCGCACGCGATACCACGTCCCCTTGTCCGGGATCTCTGAGGCGACAAAATAAGCCGCATAGCCGCGCTTTTTCATCTTCCTGACTTCCTCTTCCGCCAGGCTCCGTTCCGGGTATGACGCTATCTGAATGCTGTAGCGCTGTTTCCCCGTGCTGTTCGACCGGGTATCCCCTGTTCCCTCTTCGCGCTTTTTCGGCGCCGGTGGTGCGGTTCGCCGTGCCGTCTTCGCCGGAGCTTTTTCTATGGTTACCTCCAGCGGCTTTGCCGCACTCGGCTTTTTGGGTTTCGGACGGGGGGTGGGATTCTTTTTTATGGCATGTTTTTTCGGCGCACGAGGCTTCGGCGTGAGATCGAGGGAAACGGTCTTGTCTTCCTTGTCCGTCAATGTTTTATAGAACGTGAAATCTTCCTTCTTCGGCAGGTACTCTTTTGCAACGTCGGGAAGCGGCGGAAGCGATTCCAGCTGGGCGCCCGTCCTGGCCTGGTATTTTCCTACATAGTATCCCAGGAAGAAAAAGCCGACCATAAATACCACTCCCACGGGGATGACAAAGAGTTTGGAAATGATCCCGCCTTTTTGATTACCCATATTCATTCCCTTCCTGCCCGCTCTGATGACGAAGAGCGGTGCGTGCTCCAGGATGCCCTTCATGTTTCTCATCCGGCCATCATGCAGGTCATACCGGCCGGATGAACATCGCATCGCCGTAACTGTAAAACCGGTACTGTTCCACCACGGCGCGCCGGTACGCCCGGAGCACGTGCTCTCGCCCGGCAAAGGCCGAGACGAGCATCAGGAGCGTGGATTTCGGCAGATGGAAGTTTGTTATCATTCCATCGATGACCCGGAACGTATGGCCGGGGTAGATAAACAGGTCCGTAGTCCCTTCTCCCGGCACAACCTGTCCGTCCTGCGCCGCGGCACTCTCAAGGGTCCGAACACTCGTAGTCCCGACGGCAATGATGCGTCTCCCCTCTGCCCGTGCGCCGTTGATCAGGGCAGCTGAATCCCGGGGAATGGCGAACCGTTCAGGAAGCATTCTGTGCAACGTAATATCATCAACACGAACGGGCTGGAAGGTGCCCGGCCCGACAGACAGCGTTACCGGCACAATCCGGACGCCCTTTGATTCGAGCATCCTGAGCAGTTCCGTCGTAAAATGCAGCCCCGCTGTCGGCGCCGCAACAGCCCCATCATGGGACGCATAGACCGTCTGATAGCGCTCCCTATCACAGGCATCGGGCTTTCGCTTTATATAGGGAGGGAGCGGGGTCTGGCCGATCTCCGGAAGGACCTCCCTGACATCCCGGACACCGTGAAACCTTACGGTCTTGATGCCCTTTTCACCGGAGGCAGTAATCTCTGCTTCAACATCCCCGTTGATATCCAGCCTGCTGCCGATGCCGACGCCACCACTCACCAATGCTTCCCATGAGTTGAGGCCTTGTTCAGAAAGGAGAAAAATCTCGACTGCGCCGCCCGTCTTCTTTCTGGCCATGATCCTGCAGGGAAAGACCTTTGTATCGTTCACGACGAGCACGTCGCCTTCTTCGAGATAATCGGTAATATCCGAAAAAATACGGTCCTCGATGGAACCGGTGACCCGGTGAAGGACCATGAGCCGCGCTCGGTCACGTATCGGCCCGGGTTCCTGGGCGATACACTGTTCCGGCAGATCGTAATCAAAACTCGCCAGCTTCAGAAGAGTGTCGGCATGGGATAGCATGGGTGGATTGTACCATATTCCCAGACCGCGATAAAGGAGAAAAGTATCTGAGGGCAGAGACATGACGTCATGAATCCCAAATCACAAATATCAAATTTCAAATTACCATAACCGAATGAACCAAATGATATTGATTTGAATTGAAATTGAGAACAGGGAATGAATTTGTTATTTGGTGTTTGAAATTTGGTGCTTAAGGTAATGAGCGCTTGAGTTCCCGTACTGCTCCATCACTCTTGCAACGACTCCTTCCACTGGCGATCAAATTCTTCGTATGAAATGAGCAGGCCGGTGCTGACTGCGTCCCCGACACTCGCCCCTTTGGCGAGCTCTTCCAGTATGGTCGTGGCACGGTACAGGCCATACCGGTCTATCATAAACCGGACAGCGGAAAGGCTGAAGAGATAGGCGTACCTGACCTGGTCGCCTCGCAGCCCCACGAATGAGCCTTCCAGCTTCGAGAGTGCCGGGAGCTTCCCTGCCTGCGCGATCTGACGGAACTCCTTCTCATTTCCCGCGCTGAGGACCCTTCCTTCAAAATGCATGGCCAGGCCTTCGTTCAACCAGGACGGGACGCGCGGAGTAATCGCGCGGACAACGGCGTGCGTGTACTCGTGGTACAGGATCCTCCTGAGTGCCGGGGTCTCCTTCTCAATGCCTCCGATCGGCATGCGTATCTTCCCGTCATAGATGCCGGCGCTCCAATCCGGCGCACGGGTCACGTCCTGAAACTGCTTGTTGGAATACAGGATCACCTGTATTTCGTGGGAGGGATAGTAGGAAAGTTCCTTGCCCACGTCTCCGTAGGCGTCCTCGAGTATCGCGAGAACGATCCTGCCTGCTGATATTTTTTCTCTCCCCTCGTACTTCACCAGAAAGTTGCTCGTTACGTCGCGGTTAAAATCCCGCTCCGTCTTGTGCTCACGCTTGATCCGCTCCAGCCTGGCCCGCAAGCCGGCATTCGCCGGTTCCAGCGCTACGGCCTTTTCCCAGGACCGCCTGGCTTGTTCGAAATCATCCATTCGGTAATAGAGCTCACCAAGCATCTTGTACGGTTCCGAATCCCGTGGCCGGATCTCGATCACGCGGGTGAATGCCTTTTCCGCATCGCTGTCTTCCCGCAAGTGGAAATTTGCCATACCCAGACCAAAATGACCGTCCGGGG
>DMKB01000035.1:0-1309 GCA_003454665.1 Nitrospiraceae bacterium
GCAATATGCCGCCACTGCCGTCGCTGCGCATAGAATTTCATTTCGAAGCGGTCGAGATGCCGTTGGGCTGTCATTACGATCCGGTACAGTCGCAGCCAGAACAAGCTTGTCGCAAAATAGCGCCTCTCCCGGTGCGCCCAGTGGTTGCCTGTGCTCGACTCGAAGCCGAGTGGCACGTTCTGCCCGATGTAATTGTCAAGAAAACGGACGAGCTGCGGGCCGATCGGGAAAAAGTGCAGCATCTCGTACCAGTTGGTGAGGTTATAATAGATTCTGCCCCCGTGGATGCCCGTGAGATTACCGATGATCGATTTTGCTTGTTCGAGCTCGGCGCCCGTCCAGCCAAACAGCCGGAGCGCCGATCGTACATAATAGGTATAAAACCGCTCGACAACGGACCACGCCAGCGGCGTCAGGGGATGGGGAAAGTTCTCCGTCATGTTCACGTTGGACCAGATGACATGGCTATCCCGGGCGAGCGCGGTGATGGGTCTTGCCTGAAGGAGGTGAAGCCCCGCGTCGTCGCAGCACCACTCGATATCCACGGGTTGCCCGAAGAGCTGTTCCGCCTGCCTGGTAAGAGTGCACAGCTGTTCCAAGGCCCCGCGAAGCTGCACGCTGATTTGCGCGGGGAAAACGGGGGAAGAGCGGCGGGCCGTGATGCGTTCGGGCGTGACCCTTCCGGAGACCAGCTTCTCTCCAAGTCCTTCCACCCACTCGATCACCATGGAGTCCGTCGTTTTCCGCAGTGGGTCGAGGCTGAATAACACACCGGAATAACGGGAATCGATCTGGGTTTGAACGATCACGCCCATGTCTTTGGCGACGGTCGTGGCGCTTCTCCCGCTGTACGCGGCAACCGACGGGTTGAACAGGCTGGCCCAGCATTTTTTTATCATTTCGGGCACGTCGTCTTTGGATACGCGCAAGCACGTTTCGAACTGGCCGGCCATGGAAAAGTCCTGTCCATCCTCCGCGACCGACGAGGACCGGACCGCATAGGTTGGTGCCGGAAGCCGGTCCAAGGCATGTTCGATAGCCTTGCTCACTGCTGGAGGAAATTCACCGTTTCGTATCCTGTCTGCGACGTCTTCATGGTCGCTGTGCCGCGCGTCGAGCGCGATGCCGTTGTGCGCGCAGAATGCCTTCAAGGCCTCGTCGGTCACGACATGCGCGTCGGGAACCGGAAATCCAGCGAGCGCCATTTCCGCCAGTCGTGATGCCTTCCATCCGGTGCGCTTGCTTGACACGCACTGCATTGAATGTAAGGGGATGATATACGGTGACCGGTGTGCAGTCGCCGGTGGAT
>DMKB01000035.1:1374-4611 GCA_003454665.1 Nitrospiraceae bacterium
ATAAGGAATGTTCTGCGCCCTCGACATAGCGCGCCGTGTTAAGACAGACCCGTTCAATGAAATCGAACTTGAGCAGATTGTGGCCAAGCAGATAGAGATTGAGCCGGACGACTGCGAAGTACACGGCGTTGAGATACAGGATCTCCATGAAGAATTCGCGCGAGAAGGTTCTTCCGGTTTTTGCCTCAAGCTGCTGCCGGTAATAGTCCGCATAGCGTTTGTACTCGGACACGGGCGTTTCCGGCCTCAGAACAAAGGCCAGAAACTCTATCAGATCGCGTTGGGGATTCTGAAAAAAGGCGAGCTCCCAGTCGTACAAAACGAGCCGGGGAGACTCCTCCTCGCCGCGCAGACATAAATTCCGCGGGTTGAAATCATTGTGTGTCAAGGTCATGGGAAATTCCTTCATTCTTTTTATGTGTTTCTCGAGATCCTGCAGGAATTGCCGGTAAATCCTATGCGCACGGTTTGGGAGCAGCGCCGGGTAGCGTGTGGAATTAAAAGAGGTAAGTTCGGACAACAACGGTAATGCGCCGCGCAGGTCTTCCGCATTCAACATGTTTATTTTCATGGGCTTCGGCAGCGACTCATACCGCTCGAGGTACACCGCATGGACAGCGGCCATTTCCGAGAGCACCGATTCGATACTGCCGCGATCCCAGCGCGACGGATCGTTCAACGAAGGAGAATCAATATCAATATACCGGGAAAGGTCTTCCATAAGAATGGCATAGATCTCCCTGTCGTGGTCGCACTTCGTCCCGTAGATCTTCGGACAATAACGCAGGACGTCCTTAGCCGCCTTCGCGTAAAATTCGATTTCGCGTATGGGGCTGTCGTCGAGACCAAAAACATGGGATTGCGATTCGTACAATCCGGGCAGGGTATCTTCACCGGTCAGCCTGGCAACCTTTGCCCCGATATCGATGATTTTTTTCTCCGGCGGCTTTATTTTAAGAACGGTCGAAAGATTCATCGTGTTTTGGATTGTCTTGACCCTGAGCTTATACCGGTGAAGTCCGTACAGACCGGAGTCCTTTTCCTCGGTCAACCTCGAAATTATCGCGGAGCTGTTGTCAATGGTACCCTTCTCGACATGTTCCACCGAGCTCCCTTGCTCGGACAGCATGTCGGTAAAGAAGTCCGCGTTGACTTCCGAGCGCGACAGTTTCCTCGACGGTCTGTTTCTCCCAAGCCGTTCATGTGCGCTCACGAATTCATTGGACAGGATGGCGGCACCGGTGGACAGGTCCAGGGAAAGGCAGGCGGCGGCGATTATTTCGGCAAAGCGGAATAACTTACCATTGCCGTAGCAACCCATGAGCTCAAGACAATCCCGTTGGGTAGGCAGCTTGGTCCCGCCCCCGACGGTGCCGATGACCAGAGACGGCAAACTGGCCGAACAATGAAGCCCGTTCCCCTCCTGATGAACCTTGAATGTCCCTAGAGCGGATTCATGCACGCACGCGATATCCTGGCCGGTCGCGGTGAACACACCTGCGATAATATTGGCAAAGTTGATATTTGAGCCCATCATGCCGATCTGTCTGGCGCCTGCCTCTGCTGCCCCCCAGGCGCGGACGAAATCAGCTGCCGTGACCCTCAGCAGCCGTCTCAGGATATTGTCCGGCACGTAACAGGATGCAACAACGCTCACCCCTCGTCCTTGCATCAAACTGTGATAGTTGACCTTCTTGTCGCCGGACATATTGCCTTCAATCATATAGGAATGGTACCTGATTGAGGGGTCATTCTTGATCTGATCCACTATCCATTCGCACGCCGCCCATGTGCACGCGGTGGTCATGTTCTGACCGGCCGCATCGCCGGTGGAGTAATAAAAGCGCAGGTGCAGCGTATCGCCCAGGATAAAAGGGATAATTTTCTTGAGTCTGGCGACAGAGGAAACGCTCTCCGCCTCTCGCTTAATGTCTGAGAAATGCTTCGATATCCAACGCTCCAGATTGACCGCGCCGTCCTGAGCCGTGCAGAAGAACACCGGCGCCCGGATCATCTGCTGTTCCGTCACGTGAACCTGGATTCCGCCGGCCATACTGCATGCCATCGCGCCGCGAGTGAGGGAACTCACCAAAGCCCCTTCGGTTGCCGCAATTGGAACCGGCACATACCCGTTGGCATGGCTTCCTTTCACGAGCACAGGGCCGGCGATGCCGATAGGGACTTGCACGGACCCGACATAATTCTCTATGTTTCCGGCGAGTGTTTCAGGTTGCAAGATGGTTTGGGTAATATTTATTAGCTTTGCACCTGATACTGTTCGCGCCCACTGTACCCGTTTCTGTATCGCGTCATCGGAATAATGAACCTTTCTCGAAAACCGTGGTATTTTGCCGGACCTGCGGCCGCAGGGTTTTTCAGGCTTGGACCAGCCTGCGAGCAACCGGAGCAAACAGTTCAGTCGCTCTTTGACCTGTTGATTTGGCGCATACATGTCCAGACGGATGACATCGGAGTCCCTGTTGGACTGCAAAACTCTCATGCCCTCTACGAAGTGTTGCTGCCCGTTGTCGCCGAAGAACAGCTTTGCTATCCGTTCTTCCGGCCGTAATTCGAGGTGCTCTTGTGTCACGATTTGAAGGCCGTCGTGCCAGACATTGCAAATGAAACCGGAATACAATTTGTCTTCGACCACGAGCGTTGCGATGGTTTCTCTACCCTCATGCAGAAACTTGCAAGATCTCATATAATTCCCCTTACTGAATCCGCGACATTGATAACATCTGGGTTTGCCCGGCGGCCATCCTGCCATTTGCGCCTTGCACTTCCATCAAGACCTCTAACGGAACCAGGCTTGTCGCAGAAGTATTGATATTTATTATGTTTATCCGCTTACTTTGTTCTACTGCTTTTTGTTCCGGTTACTTGAGCCTCCTGGGGATGCGCCTCGCCACCGATTGTCCGTTGGCTCAGGGCTTCAGGACAGGAATTGCCCCCCGACTTGTGGTCGGTTCAAGCGCATCCTTGGACTGGTTCTTGCTCCTTGCGGTCCCAGCAATAGCGAAAGGCGGGGGAGTCCTGGCTTGACGATACGGTTTCCCGGCGAAGGCGGGCAAAGTCGGCACCTTGGGGTGAGGCCGCAATAAACCGGGCGAGGGACCGGCCATCCAAGCCCTATTTTGCCCTTTTTCGCCGCTGTAACGGGCCTTGCCGGGTATCGTATTTTATCCTGCATTTGTCTCATTTTTAATAGCCAATGACAAGTGGGCCAGGCCGTCC
>DMKB01000035.1:4753-5035 GCA_003454665.1 Nitrospiraceae bacterium
GCGGGAGGGTGGGAGCGGTTGCTCTTTCCGTGAAATCATGAAAAAGGTCCCAAAGGGGTCCTTTTAAATGGGTTTGCCTTATTCCTTATATTTATACGCGCAGGGCACGTGGCTTAGCCAATTCTACCACTCATACCCGAGCAGGAATCTATAAGTGGTATCCAACTCGTCGGCGCCGACAGCCGGGGTGTTGTCCCAGTCGGCCTGGACTTCAGTGGAGAAATTGAAGCCGGCCCGCAAGGGAAAGCGCAGGCCGGTCCAGGACCTGAAGTTGTAGTTCTT
>DMKB01000163.1 GCA_003454665.1 Nitrospiraceae bacterium
CCAAGATCAAGAGGCAAATTAAATCGGCCATGATCTATCCTACGGTGATTGTTTTTGTTGCGATAATCGTTGTGGCGATTCTGCTCGTCTTTGTTGTGCCGATGCTGGCCGGTATGTTTGCCGAAATGGGGCAGGCCCTCCCCCTTCCGACGCGCATCGTCATTACCGCGAGTGATTTTTTGTCCGGAATGGGCGGCGTGGTCGTTTTGATTAGCGCTATCGTTTTCTTCATAGCAGTTCAGCAGTCCCGGAAGACAGAGGGCGGGTTGAGACTGACCGATGCTATCGCGTTGAAAATACCGGTCATGGGAGTATTGATACAGAAAGTGGCGGTGGTAAAGTTTACCCGCACCCTTGGCACGCTTATTTCCAGCGGTGTTCCCATCATGGAGGGATTGCTCATTGTAGCAAAGACTTCAGGAAACAAGGTGATGGAAGATGCCATTATTGCCACCCGGCAGAGTGTGAGCGAAGGTAAATTTCTTGCTGACCAGCTGGGAAAAAGCAAGGTTTTTCCTCCGATGGTTACATCCATGATTTCCGTTGGTGAATCCACGGGCGCTCTTGACAACATGCTCTCGAAAATAGCTGATTTTTATGATGAGGAAGTGGATGCCGCAGTCGCAGCGCTGACTGCTATGCTCGAGCCGATACTGATGGTCTTTCTCGGCACTACGGTTGGTTTTGTTATCATAGCCATGTACATGCCCATATTCCAGATGGGTGCAATGGCAGGTTGATACGACAGGTGCTTCAGGAATATACCAAACAAGAGGAATATTACGCACGAATCAAATGGCTTATCCTGAGCAGGGCGGCAATTGTGACATTCCTGCTCGGATCCCTCACGTTTTTTCAGTACCGCTATAACATTTATTCGTTTCGTGCTTCCTCGCTTTTTTATTTTATTATTTTCCTCTACCTGCTTTCAGGCGTCTACTGGTATCTGCTCCGCATCATTCACAACCTCTCCCTCTTTGCCTACCTTCAGATCGCCGGCGACATCGTGCTGGTGACGGTCCTCGTGCTTATTACGGGAGGAATCGACAGCGGGTTATCGCTTCTGTATCATTTCGTCATTATCTCGGGCAGTATCATCCTTTACCGGAAGGGCGGGTATCTGTCGGCTTCTCTCTCGAGTATCCTCTATGGTGGTCTCCTGGATATGCAGTATTATAATGTTCTCGGCCTTGTACAGAGTCAGAGTTTTACCGCCATGCAGGTTCTCTACCAGGTTTTTACGACTATTCTTTCTTTTTATGCCATAGCCTTTCTGAGCGGACACCTTTCGGAACGCCTGCGGCGCACACGGCAGGAACTCCAGGAAAAGAGTTCTGATTTTGAAGACCTTCGCGTCTTTCAGGACCACATTCTAAGGAGTGTCGGGAGTGGGATTCTTACCATGGATCTTGCGGGAGCTATCATCTCATGGAATCCGGCGGCTGAGCACATCTCAGGTTACAGTCATGCTGAAATAAGAGAACGCTGGCGTTCAGTATTCAGCAACAGCATCGAGCGCCTCTTTGGCCATACGGACGACCTGAAGGCAGCGCCGTTTCATTTCGACGGTGAGCTCATTAAAAAAGACGGGACGAAGGCGATCATAGGCGTGACCGCTTCATTGTTGAAGGATGAGCGGGAGGCCATTCGAGGTATCATTCTTATTTTCCAGGATATTACCAAATTAGTCGAAATGGAAGAGCAGGTTCGCCGGCAGGAGCGTCTGGTAACGGTGGGAAGCCTTGCCGCGGGAATTGCGCACGAGATCCGAAATCCTTTGGCATCCCTCAGTGGTTCCGTGCAGGTGCTTCGAAATGAACTCAACCTCAAGGGCGACAACCGTCATCTCATGGATATCGTCATCCGCGAAACCGACCGTCTGAACACGATCATTACGGAATTTCTGGACTATGCCCGACCAAAACCATTCATGGGGGAAACGATTCCCCTCGCCTCACTGCTGCAGGAAACCATCACGCTTTTCAGAAACAGCAAGGATTTCCGGTTAGGTATCAGCATTGACTCTGAGGTGAATGATGACCTGTGTATGCAGGTCGACCCCCAACGGATGAGACAGGTGTTCTGGAATCTCTTGATAAATGCCTCCCAGGCCATACCAGAAGGAGGCAGAATAGCGATTACTACTTCGTCGGACAACGGATTAGAAGGCGAAACCCGGTGGTCTGAAGTCGTTCTATCTGATACCGGACAAGGGATCGCCCCGGAGCATGTGAGTAAGATCTTTGATCCATTTTTCACTACCAAGGCCGAGGGTACGGGCATGGGGCTGGCGATCGTGCACAGAATTATCGAGGACCATGGCGGATCCATTACCGTGGAAAGTGAATACGGTCGCGGGACAAAATTCAGAATCAGGCTGCCGTTGGCAGAGGCTGAAGTCGTTACCGGCCGTAACGGATGAAGAGCAGGCACACCGGTTCAATACAAAATCAATGCGGGCGTGAGTGAGTGATGAATAGAATACTCGTGGTAGACGATGAAAAGAGCATGAGAGATTTTCTCTCGATTATGCTCAAAAAAGAGGGGTACGAAGTCACAACGGCCAAGAGCGGAGGGGACGCGATAAAGGTCATCCAGGCTGAGATATTCGACCTCGTGATCACGGATGTAAAGATGCCTCATGGTGGTGGTATCGAAGTGTTGAAAACAGTGAAAGATATTTCTCCCGAGACCATCGTCATCATGATCACTGCATTCGGAACAGCAGAGTCCGCTGTGGAGGCCATGAAACTCGGGGCTTACGATTATATTACCAAACCTTTTAAGGTTGAAGAGATCAAGCTGGTTTTAAAGAAAGCCCTTGAACGTTACTCACTGAGACGGGAAAATATTCTTCTCAGGAGGGAAATTGAATCCCGTGCCGGTTTTGAAAACTTTATCGGGAAAAGCACACCCATGGAAAACGTTTTTTCCCTTATTCGGCAGGTCGCTGAATCATACAGCACAGTACTCATAAGCGGCGAGAGCGGTACGGGGAAGGAGCTGGTGGCGCGGGCAATACATACGAACAGCCCCCGGAAGAACGGTCCGTTCGTGACGGTAAACTGCGGTGCCCTCCCCGAAAGCCTCCTCGAAAGCGAACTGTTCGGCTATATGAAGGGATCCTTTACCGGTGCGGTATCGAATAAGCAAGGGCTTTTCGAGGCCGCGAACGGGGGGAGCGTTTTTCTCGATGAGATCAGCGCGACAACTCCCGCCCTTCAAATTAAACTCCTGAGAGTTCTCCAGGAGCGCGAGTTCAAGCGCGTTGGCGGAACAGCCGATATTTCCGTCGATGTGCGCGTGATCGCGGCGAGTAACCGCAATCTTATGGACGAGGTTGCAAAGGGGGCATTTCGCGAAGATCTGTACTACCGCTTGAATGTCATTCCGATATCGCTCCCACCGCTTCGGGACAGAAGGGAAGATATTCCGCTACTCATTGATTTTTTTCTTAAGAAATATGCCAGAGATCATAGGCAGAAGATAATGAACCCCGAAACCATAAAATATTTCATGGATAGTTATGGAAATTACCGATGGCCCGGGAATGTGCGGGAACTTGAGAACATGGTGGAGCGGCTTATCATCCTTGCGTCCGGCAATACGATCCATCCTGAAAACATCCCGGATATGATACAAGACGTACGACCCTGTCCCGAAGCAACCCCGTCTGATATCCCGGACGAAGGGGTCGATTTGGAAACAGTAATAGGGGATCTGGAAAAGTCCCTGCTGCAGAAAGCTCTGGAAAAAGCGGGTGGGGTGAAAACAGAGGCTGCAAAACTCCTGGGCCTGACGTTCAGGTCGTTCAGACACCGGTTGCAAAAATATGAAGGGCAGTAACGGGAGCACGGTAATCTGGCGATGCTCCCGCCCGGCGCCCGATTTATTTTCATTGCAAATGCCCCGTGAATCCGATACAATTCAGTCTCTATGGCATATGACAATCTGAGAGATTTTATCCAGGTTCTTGAAAAAAACGGCGAACTCATCAGGATCAAGGCAGAAGTAGACGCCGCACTCGAGGTCGCCGAGATCACCGACCGTGTCTCCAAGCAGCAGGGCGTGGAAAACAAGGCGCTCCTGTTCGAGCGAGTCAAAGGGCATTCCCTTCCCATCCTGACGAACGCGTTCGGTTCTCACAAGCGCATCTGTCTCGCTCTCGAAGTAGAGAGCCTTGACGCGATCGGCAACCGCATACGGGAGAGCATAGATCCCACCATCCTTTTTCCCGGACCCGGCGCGGGCATCATGGACAAGATCGGGATGCTCCCGAAACTCGCCGAACTCTCGAACTATTTTCCGAAGACCGTCAAAAAAGCGCCCTGCCAGGAAGTTGTTTTCACCGGTGACCAGGTCGACCTGTCCCGCCTGCCCGTGCTCACCTGCTGGCCCGGAGACGGAGGCCCCTTCATCACCCTTCCCATGGTCTGCACCGTCGATCCGCAAACCAGTATCACGAATGTAGGCATGTACCGCATGCAGGTCTTCGACGGCCAGACGACGGGCATGCACTGGCACAAGCACAAGGACGGCGCGCGTCATTATATGCATTATGAAGGCGCTGGCAAGCGCATGGAAATTGCCGTTGCCCTGGGCGGTGATCCCTCTATCATCTACTCATCGACGGCGCCGCTCCCGCCGGCAATCGGTGAGTATGTGTTCGCGGGATTTCTCAGGAACAAAGCACTCGAAGTTGTTCAGTGCAAAACCGTGGATATCCGCGTTCCCGCAGAGGCAGAACTTGTTCTCGAAGGATATATTGATCCCGGGGAGCGGAGGAGAGAAGGGCCTTTCGGCGATCATACGGGATACTATTCCGAGCCCGACGAATATCCGGTATTTCACCTCACTGCCATTACTCATAGAAAAGACGCCATCTATCCCGCCACCCTTGTCGGCAAGCCGCCTCAGGAGGATGAATACCTCGGCAAGGCCACGGAAAGGATCTTTCTGCCCCTCCTCCAGATGGTGGCGCCGGACATCATTGACATGGACATGCCGGTAGAGGGGGTATTTCACAATAATGTAATCGTGAAGATCAGGAAGCGTTACCCCGGCCACGGGAAGAAGGCGATCCACACCATCTGGGGAACGGGCATGCTCATGCTTTCGAAATTCGTCATCGTCTGTGACGAAGACGTAAATATTCACGATTATTCAGAAGTGACCTGGAAAGTCATGAACCATGTGGATCCCCAGCGCGACGTGGTGATTTCCGACGGCCCGCTGGATATCCTGGACCACTCCTGTCCCCAGATCGGCTTTGGCGGCAAGATGGGGATCGACGCCACCCGGAAAGGACCGGGAGAGGGATTCCACCGTCCCTGGCCCGATGAGATCAAAATGGATCCGAAGGTACAGAAGATGGTGGAAGAGCGCTGGAAAGAATACGGGTTTTAGGATTAAATAACAATATCCAAGCATCAAAACTCAAATAATAGTCAATGACCAAATTCCCAAAAAATTTACGCCCATACCCTCGCCGTTTATAATTTGCTTTCTGGATATTGGGATTCATTTGAGCTTTGCACTTTGAACTTTGAACTTTCATAACTCAACCATGTTGTTCTTCGAACTATCACTCATTCTGCTCTTGATCCTGGTGAACGGCTTCTTTGCCGCATCAGAGATTTCACTCATCTCGCTCCGCAAGAGCAGAGTCCGTCAGCTCGTTAAGACCGGCAACAGGCGGGCCAGGAAGGTGCAGAAACTTCAGGAAGAACCTGAACGGTTCCTCGCCACCGTCCAGATTGGGGTGACCCTTGTCGGGACGCTCGCAGCCGCCCTTGGCGGCGTGATCGCCGTGGAGCAGATCACGCCGATCCTCGCCGCTGTTCCCCTGGAGTTTGTGCAAAGAGCTTCAGAGCCTCTTGCGCTCGCCTTGGTCGTGGGAATCATCACCTATGGTACCCTGGTCTTGGGTGAACTCGTGCCAAAGTCGATCGCCATACGGCATTCCGAAGGTATCGCGTTCTCCGTCGCGGCGCTGATCGACGCTTTTTCGAGGTTTTTTTATATTTTCCTTCGCATCCTGACCGCTTCGAACAATCTTGTGCTCAAGATCTTCAGGGTCACGAAACCCCATGAGCCTGCCACGGTCACGGAAGACGAGATAAAGTACCTTGTCCGGGAAGGCAGAAAGACCGGTGTTTTCGAATCATCGGAGGAAGACCTCATCCACAGCGTATTCAAATTCACCGATACGGTGGTTAAGGAAGTTATGGTGCCCCGGACGGAAATCGTGGCCGTGGAGAAGGAAAACGACCTCGACGCCATTCTCAGCGTCATGAACGAAAAGGGTTTCTCCCGAATACCGGTCTATGAACAAACGGTTGACAATATTATCGGCATCGTGTATCTCAAGGACATATTGCCGCTCCATGTGACAGGCCGCCCGTTCCGGCTGGATACGGTCCTTCGGAAGCCCTATGTGGTGCCGCCGAACAAAAACGTGAGCGTGCTCCTCAGAGAGATGCGGGAGCGCCGCATCCATCTCGTTTTTATCGGCGATGAATATGGCGGGATAGAAGGCCTGGTGACCATGGAAGACCTCATCGAGGAGATCGTCGGCGATATCCTGGACGAGAAGGAGAAAGAGCTCAGGGAGATCAGCCGGATCGCCCGAAATCGTTATCTCGTCGACGGCAGGGCCGATATCGGCAAGATCAATAAAGAGCTCAAACTCAATCTGCCGGAAAAAGAGTTCGAGACGGTCGGCGGGTTTGTGCTCGGACTCTTCGGCAGGCTTCCTGCCGAGGGTGACCAGATTCGTCATGAAAATCTGCTCTTTACCGTGCTGCGGCTGCGGAAAAACCGTATCGCGCGGATACGGATACTCAAGACTGAAGGAGAAAGCAATGACCGGGGGAACAATGAAAACACCACTGGTAATGGAAACAAATATCGAGGGGCTGCCTGAGCCAAAACGAGGCAAGGTTCGCGACATCTATGACTTCGGCGATTCGCTTCTGATCATAGCTACGGACAGGATCTCCGCCTTCGACGTGGTGCTGCCCAATGCCATACCCGAAAAGGGGAGGGTGCTGACGGATATCTCGAAATACTGGTTCTCCCAGATGGAGAAGATCGTCAAGAATCATATCATTTCCACGGATGTCGCGGATTATCCCAAGGTGTGCACTCCCCATGCGGCAGTACTCAAGGACAGGAGCATGCTGGTGAAGAAGGCAGACGCCTTGCCTGTAGAATGCATTGTGAGGGGATACCTGAGCGGTTCCGGGTTGAAGGAGTATCAGCAGACCGGCGCCGTGAGCGGGATCAAGCTGCAGCCTGGACTCACCGAGGCTTCACGGCTTCCCAAACCGATATTCACTCCCTCCACCAAGGCAGAGATTGGTGAGCATGACGAGAATATCAATTTCGATGCTGTGGTAAAGCTCATCGGGAAGGACCTCGCAGAACAGGTCAAAAAGGTCACCCTGGCCATCTACCAGCGCGCCTGTGAGCTGGCAGAGCCGAAGGGCCTCATTATTGCCGATACCAAGCTGGAATTCGGCCTGTTTCATGACGAGCTTATCCTGATCGACGAAGTCCTCACCCCTGATTCGTCAAGGTTCTGGCCCAAGGCCGACTACAAAGAAGGCGTCAGCCAGAAGAGCTTCGACAAGCAGTTCGTACGGGACTACCTCCTCTCCCTCACCTGGGACAAAACGCCCCCTGCACCCACGCTTCCTGATGATGTTGTCAACAAGACGAGTGAAAAGTATCTTGAAGTGCTGAAGATGCTGACAAGTTAAGAGACCTGCAGCCGCGAATAAAAAGAAATCAATGGGACGCGGAAACATCGGAAACAGCGGATTAATCAAGATCATTTTTTACTTGAAAAGCAAAGAAATGTTATCCACGGATGGACACGGATAACAGCAAAATATAACTATTTGCCGCAGATTAGCGCGGAAACAGCGGATCAAGAAGAGTTTATACTTCAGTGTTTTGATGTTTGCATTTGTTCAGACTTAAAACATTTTCAGAATGTTTTTAAATCTGCGTGTATCTGCGTCGCCTAAGAGCGCCTAATTTTGGTCATCTGCGGCCAAAGAGCTTTTTGCCACGGGTAGCCTAGAACCAGAAGCGGCCACCTCGTAGCTTAGAACCAGTGAGGGGCGGCCACTCTCTCACACCCACTATCGGCACCAACACCTGGACACCTATCTATAATTAACGGCAATGTCAATTTTAGGCAATTAATTCTATTAATTGACCTGCATAACAACTATAAAATTGACAAACTTATCAATTTATGGTTATATATAAGAAAAGTTGATATTGGAGTCAATGAAATGCCGGAAGAAATCACATCGCTTTTGGAACAGATCATCGCGGAAGGGAAGAAGCAGGGTCTCGAGCAGCAGGAGATTGCTGCAAGAGCAGGAATTTCCCCGGAGACGCTCTCCCGTGCCAAAAAGGCCTCGGACATCCAGTTCTCGACGCTCTCGCGGCTGGCCAATGCCGTCGGCTTCCGCGTGACCCTCGTTCCTGACCGGCCCGTACTCGAAAAGATTCTTACAGGAGACGTATTCGGTGGCGACTGACCGGGAAGCTGTTGTCTGGACACGAATGAGCATGCGGCCGGCCAAGATGGGCCGCATCTACCTGACGGGCTCTGAGTGCCGTTTTACCTATGCCGAGGATTTTCTGAAAACCGGCCTGCCCGGACTCGGCGTTGTGTATCCTCCCGGGATCATTCAACGCACGACGATCGTCCGTCAGCGGACGGAGTTCTTTGATCTGCTCCCCCCCCTTCAATCCCTGGTCCCGCCGCGGAGCGAGCGGAACTTTCAACGCCAGCTCATCCTGGGCTATTTGGCGGACAAAGGCATCGTTCCCGCCCAGGGGTTCGATGCCGATTGGGCAATCCTCATGAATGCCGGCCATGGAGGCATCGGCCATCTCGATGTATTCGAGAACGACAACGCGGCCATGGATTGGTATCGTTTTCCTCAGAAGCAGGACCTGCGTGCAGTGACCGATGAATTCGGATTTACTCTCAAGGAATTCCTTACCTGGTTCAGCGTCGACAGCGACGTTTTGATCCAGCTCATCGGCCCCTCGCCCTCCGTCGGCGGGGCAATCCCCAAGCTTCTGGTCTCGATACCGAAATCGGGGTGGGACGGCCGCATCGGGCTGCCGATTCGGGACGGTGTCGGCGGGCTGATTGACGCCATTCTGAAATTCGAACAGACCGCAACCTACCCGGGCATTATCGAACTGGAGGCACTGGCCCTTGATCTGCATGAAGAGGCGGGATTCGAAGTGCCGCGGCGATGGCAGACCGAGATCAACGGGATTCCGACGCTCGTGATCGAACGCTTTGACCGTGATGTTGCCGGCACGCCGGTCTTTACGGAGACGCTCTACTCGGTCATGGCCTCCGGTGACCGGCGTATCACCAATCACTACAGCACCAGCTACGACGCCATAGGCCGCGCCATCGAATCCTCGCCCATCGACCTGGTACGCGAGAAAAAAGAGGCAAACCTGCATCTTCTCAAGCGTCTGCTCTATGCCCTGGCAACGGGCAATGGAGACCTGCATCTCGAAAATATGTCGGTCATCAACAGGGACGGCACGCTTTCCTTCTCACCGGTCTACGACCCAACGCCCATGCGGGCCTACAGCATTCATAACATGTTGACGGTCATGCCCTTCGGCGGGTATGGAGAGGTACATCTCAAAGAGGCCCTCCTGCGGTTCGCCGCAAACCTGGGTTTCAAGCAAAAGAAACTTACGGACCTGATAGAAGAAGTCCTGTCTGTAACGAGCAGCTATCCGGCCCGCATCAAGGCTTTGAAAAAGCTGCCCGGTGCGAACAAAAAGAACCTGATCAAGATTGTGAGTGCGATGAAGACGGACTTGGGCGAAATCAAGTGAATTAAATCCCTCATGAATGGGCCGCAGATTGCCAAAAGTAGGCGCTCTTAGGCGA
>DMKB01000363.1 GCA_003454665.1 Nitrospiraceae bacterium
GAACGGACGATCCTCATGGTCGGGATCAATGACCTGAGCCTGGGGATGCCGATACCGGGTATCCTGTCAACGGTCCGGGAAATCATCAACAGGCACCGCGAGCGGAAGGCATGGATAGCGCTCCAGACCACGCTCCCGACCGCGTGGGAGGATCTGAACATCCTGGTCCAGGAGTTGAACAACGCATACCGGGCGCTGTGCAGGACAGAGCATGTTCCGCTGATAGATTCACACCGTGCATTTATGAAAGAGGGAGAGCCGAGGACCGAATTCCTCCCCGACGGCGTGCACCTCAACGGAGCAGGGTATCGGCATTGGGCCGCGTTCCTGAGGGACCAGATTATACGCTCTCTGCCGGCTTGAATTCCTTGGAGTCCGGTTCCCAGTTCAGATCGCCGATGAGCTGCCAGTGGACAAAGTTTCTGATCTGCTGACGAACCAGGTCGGAAAGATCGAGGAAGCGCAGACCCATTCCGGGCTCGGTTTTCACGTGGATCCCGAGGGGCAGAGCGCGGGCCACCTCGGCGGACACCCGTATCTTCTCGGTGCTGTGGGGAAGGGTAAAATGCAGGCCGAGGACCGTCTTATGGGGCAGCGGCGCGTGAGTGCGCAGGTAGAGGCCCTCTTCCGAAATGTTGGTGCAGGGCAGGGCTTTTTCCGGATTTCCGCCCTCGATCTCCACCTGCATCCGGATGGGCACACGGGGATATTTTCTCAACTGCCTGCTGAGTCGCCCGAGGACGCCGTACACGAAGGCGATATCGAGGGGCTTTGTCAGGACGGCGGAGCAACCCTGGGCGATCAGGGCATTCTTGACTTCCGTGTCGCTGTCAGACGTAATAACAACCAGGGGCAGGTCTTTTGCTGTCTCGTCGGACCGCAGGAGAGACATCGTCGAGTTCAGTATGTCTTCGGGGAGGTCGCCGTCGAGAATGATGAGGGAGAAGGGGCCGCGGCTTTTGGCCAACAGAACTCCCTCCTCCGCGGTTTTTGCGAGGGTAGGGGAGAACCAGATACGGTTCAGAAAAACACCGAGGTACATCTGGCCCGCCGTCGTGTGACAGATTAACAGAGCCCGTTTTCGTTCAGACACCGCTTACTCCTTCTGCTTCCGGTACTTCCTGATACCTTAACTCTAGACATTTCCGGGGATAAAGTCAACTGTGTTGACGGATCTCGAAGAGGCTGTGCAATTGAGAGCGGTGTCCGGGCAGGGCGGGGGGAAGTATTCATCGCGCGGTTATGCAGGAGGGATCGTGAGCGGTATCATTCAGGAGTTGCGCCCCTTCATTGCGCTGCTACAACGCTGAAGGTTCGGGCTCCCATTCAAGGTCACCTGCCATCTCCCACTGAACAAAGTTTCTTATCTGCTCCTTGATTTCTTCAGAGATCGTCAAGAAACGGAGGGCCATGCCCGGTTCAGCGCTCAGCCGGGATTCGAGCGGCGATGTCCGTACTACTTCGGCAGTCACCTCGGCAATTATCTCCAGCTCCTCAGTGCCGTGGGGGAGCCTGAATTTTACGTTGAGAACCGTTTCTTCCAAAAGTGGTATATGCGTGCGCAGGTACAAGCCTCCTTCCGAGATATTGACGCAGGGCAGGACCGTTCTCGTTTTCCCGTCATCTATCTCGACCTCTATTCGCGCAGGAGCGCGCGGGTGGATCCTCGGCTGTTTGGTCAATCGAGCAAGAACGCCGAAAATGAGTGAGACATCAAGGGGCTTGGTAAGGACGGCGGCACAGCCTTGTGACAGCAGGGCTTCCCTGCTATTCTTATCATTGCGTGTCGTAATAACGACGAGCGGCAGACTCTTGACCGTGTCGTCGGTTCTTAAGAGCGTGAGTGCAGATCTGAATGTGTCTTCCGGAAGATCGCTGTCGAGGATGACGAGAGACAGGGGGCTGCTTTTTTTTGCGATGAAAATGCCCTCGTCTGCGTTTTTGGCCAGGATTGGAGCGTACCAGATGCGGTTCAGGAGAACGCCGATGTACATCTGGCATGCCTGCGTGTGGCAGATGACGAGGAGCGGTTTTTTTTCCGGCATTCGTAGCCTCCCTTTTTACACTTGCTCTTTATTAAAGCATTTCTTTTTCGGTCTGTCAACGGAGAGGCTGTTACTAAGGAGAGCACAAACGTGATGACACTTTTTGCCACAGAGTACACGGAGAACACAGAGAAAAGCAGAAATTTCTTATATTGCTTGGCAAATAAGCTTTCCTCGAGCCCGGGCTGTCCAGCAAGGTGGGATGATCTCAGTGGTGTAAAGCATTTTGCTCTTGGTAATGTAGTAATAATAAAGAAGAGGTTCGATTTATTTTCTTGAGGCAAGCTCATGAAGGAGGTGGATGATGCTCCTGCAGGCATTTTCCCAGTCTGATATGAGCAGATTTTCGTTTTCCGAATGAGCAGCGGTATAGGGGTCGCCGACGCCGACGAGAAGGGCGGGAACACCGCCGAGGGCCTCGGTAACGGTCCGGACGAAGGGAATGGAGCCGCCGCCACCGATAATTGCCGGTTTTTTGCCGTAGCCTTTCTCGAGGGCCGCAACGGCCGCTTCGAAGGCGAAGCCCTGTGTTGCCATACGCCACCACGGCGCCGGTGATTCCGGCGTGATCGTTACCGTGACGCCCCAGGGAGCGTTCTTTTTCAAATGATCGATAAGAAGCTCCTGGGTCTTCTGGCTGTCCATGTCCGGAACGATGCGGACCCCCACGCGCGCCCAGGCCGAGTCATTGATGATGTTTGCCGCCTGTTTGCGGCTGCTCGCCTCGATGGCGTTTATCGACAACGACGGCGCATACCACATTTTTTCGTACACCGAGCCGCTGCCGCCGACGATATGCGCGTTGTCCAGGAGTTTTGTCTGCTTCCGGTACGTGGATTCCTGGAAGGGAAGATTGTCGAGACCGGCCTTCTCTGCCGCCGATAAGGGACGAACGTCGTCAAGCATTCCGGGGATTGCAATTCTACCCTGATCATCGACGAGCGCTGCGAGCATCCGGGAGAGGGCCAGCACCGGATCTGGCAGGGGACCTCCCCAGGTGCCTGAGTGGACGCTTGATGCGAGCGAGCGGACCTCGACGTTCACAGTCACGATGCCGCGAAGCGACACCGTGAGAGAAGGATAACCGCTGTCGAAGTTTTCACTGTCCGCGATCACGACCACATCAGCAGTGAGGAGATCACGGTGGTTTTCGAGGAGCGATTCCAGGTTCGCCGAGCCGATCTCTTCCTCGCCTTCGATAAGGACCTTTACATTCACGGGGAGGGTCTGAACGCTCGCAAGATAGGAACGGACAGCGGCAGCGTGCATAATAACGCCGGCCTTGTCATCGGTTACCCCCCGCCCATACATCCTTCCGCCGCGTTCCGTTGGCTCGAAGGGCGGTGAGTTCCAGTGCTCTTCCCTGCCGGGGGGCTGTACATCGTGATGCGCGTACAGAAGGACCGTCGGCCTGCCCGGCACCTCAATGCGTTGGCCGAATACAGATGGATGCCCCGCTCCCGTTTCCAGGGTGCGAACGTCCTTCAGGCCGCTCCGCGTGAGGAGTTTTGCCACGGCTTCCGCGCTCTGCCTGACAGAAACCGCGTCGAACCCCGGAAAACTCACGCTCGGAATGCGTACGAGGTTTTTGAGATCGGACAGATATTCATCCTTATAGGATGCAAAGTGCTCGAGTGCCGCTGCAACGTTATGTTCTTCCATGAGGAATGGTCTCCTGACCAAATACTGAGCGTGATGATAATACATGCTCGATCGGTTTGATTTGGATTATTGTTTATAGTAGCAGATTTTCCCTAAAAAAAGAAGGGATGAACCCAAAGTTCAGAGTACCCCTTGAGACGGCATTCTGATCGCTAAGTGCACATACCTGATGCCGGATACCAGATTCCCGATTCCTGATGTCTGGTACCCGGTTCATCGTGCGTATTCGGTATTGTTTGTCTTTTGTCTGCCGTCTTCTGATCGCGCATTGCTGCGCTCTATCGTCTCTCGTCGGATGTATGTTATCGGTATTCTTTAGTCTACCGTCTGCTGTCTGTATTCTGCCTCCTGCCCCTGAGGGGCTCGACAACGCTCGCTCCATAAAAACCGTAAAAAAATCCTTGACATTCCTTCCCAGAAAGGGCATTATTCTGCCCAGAAGTTCCGGATGTTGTTGTAGGGAGACCGCAAAGACAGATAGCCTTTACGGTTTTTTTGTCCTTTTCCGTCGCTTCAATTCACAAGAAGGAGGTAGGTCATCATGGAGACAGGCACCGTAAAGTGGTTCAATGATTCCAAGGGGTTTGGATTCATTTCCCGTGAATCAGGCGACGATGTGTTCGTTCATTTTGGCGACATCCAGGACGAAGGCTTCAAGTCGTTGGCCGAAGGCCAGCAAGTGCAGTTTGACGTTGTTGACTCGCCCAAAGGCCCCAAGGCAGCCAACGTTGTAAAGCTGTAATCTAAGCGAAGGCTTACCCATTTACAGGCCCTGATCATTCAGGGCCTGTTTTTTTGCTGCTTTTTCCACTATTATCTGCTTCCCGTTTTATTCAGCTTTTTATCGGTTTTGTCTATCCGCGTTGCTTCAACCCGCCCTGGCGGGATGGGTAATCTGTTGCCTACCCTTTTTATTCGTGGCAATTCGCGCTCATTCGTGGCGAAGAGATTCAGTCTGTAGTCTGCTGCCTTCTGCCCCTGATAATAATCCTTGACATTTCGGCCCAGAAGGGCGATAATGACTTTTAGAAGTTCCGGATGTTCTTGTAGGGAAACCGCAAAGACAGATTGACTTTGCGGTATTTTTTTTGTCCTTTTCCGTCGCTTCAATTCACAAGAAGGAGGTAGCTCACCATGGAGACAGGCACCGTAAAGTGGTTCAATGATTCCAAGGGCTTTGGATTCATTTCCCGTGATTCAGGCGACGATGTGTTCGTTCATTTCGGCGACATTCAGGACACCGGATTCAAGTCACTGGCTGAGGGCGAACAAGTGCAGTTCGACGTTGTTGACTCGCCCAAAGGCCCCAAGGCAGCCAACGTTGTAAAGCTGTAATCTAAGCGAAGACTTACCCATTTGCAGGCCCTGATCATTCAGGGCCTGTTTTTTTTACTGCACTCCTTGAAGCCAGGGGTCCGCGGTTCCAGAGGCCGAGGGGTCAAGGGTCCGAGGGGCCGAGGATTCAAGTGTCCCACTGCTCAAATTCTAGAATCCCTGTATCCTAATTTTATTTATCCGCTTTTTTCCGCTATTATCTGCGTCCCGTTTTATTCAGCTTTTTATCGGTTGTCTCTATCCGCGTTGCTTCCTCCCGCCCTGGCGGGATGGGTAATCTGTTGCTTACTCTTTTTTATTCTTGGCAATTCGCGCTCATTCGCGGCGAAGAGATTCAGTCTGTAGTCTGCTGTCTGTCTTCATTTATCTGGCATCTTGCATCAGGTATCGGCAGTCCTTTCTCTGGTAACTGCCTACCGTCTACTGTTTTCTGTACTCTGCATTCTGTTTGCTGTATACTGTCTACCGTCTACTGATATGAGGGTAATTCATGGAACTCAAGATTGATATCAAGAGCATAGAGTGGTGGCTCTGGACGGTCACGCTGGCGCTCCTCATTGCAGCCGTGGCCGGGTGGACGCCGGGGTACCTCGCCGTCATCATCGTGAGCTTCGCGCAGATACCTTACGCGGCGGTACGGTCGCGGAGCATCGTCTCATTTGCATCCCAGGTGCGGATCGTGTATTTCGGTGACACCCTCTTTGGCCTCTGGCCAGCCGCGCGTGTCATTGTGTATGGGGCGCTGATCGTCGGCACCATCATGGTGGTCTTGTTCGACCATTGCGGCATCTCCATGGCACTTGCGAGGATGCCCTGGAACCGGGGCGTCAATCCCCAGTGCAAGCTGCCCTGAGGGGCGTTCAGTAAGGAGGACATCATGAAGAAGAAAACAGCATTGGTCACCGGAGCAAGCAGCGGCATCGGGGCCGTCTTTGCCCGGGAGCTGGCGCAAGAAGGGTATGTTGTCACCTGCGTTGCCCGTTCCCAGGACAAACTGGAAGGCCTGGTGAAAGAACTCGGCAGCGGCCATCGCATGCTGGTAGCCGACCTGGCCGATCACGGCCAACTCCAGCGTGTCGAAGCCGACGTGGAGAGCATGGGCTACTCCCTGCTCGTGAATAACGCGGGATATGGCATCTACGGACGCTTTGAGGAGATTCCCCTGGACCAGCAGGAACATCTCATGACCGTGAACATGAATGCCCTCATCCGCCTGTCTCATGCCTTTCTGAAAAAGGCCGACTCAGGAGATGGGCTGATCAATGTCTCGTCCGCCCTGTCCCTCCTGACCTATCCCGGCGGGGCCGTGTACGCCGCAACCAAGGCCTTTGTGACGAACTTCACCGAGTCCCTGTGGTACGAGAATAAGGACCGGGGCGTCTATGTCATGGCCCTGCTCCCGGGTTTGACGGACACGAACTTCAATGCCGTGGCAACGGCCGGAAGGACCGTTCCGGCCGAGACCATGCGGAGCTATCCGCCCGAGGTCGTGGTCAAGAAAGCGCTGGCCGCGCTCAAGGCCAGGAAGGCCCCCTCCGTCATCAGCGGCCCGCTGTATCGGTTTCTGACGTTCCTGAGCACGAGGCTGATGAGCAGAAAGACGATGGTTACGATCATGGGAAAGGGCAGTCCCGTACTGCGAAAATGAAGTCGCATTCTTTTTTCTCTCCCCAAGGCGGTCTCTGAAGAAATACGAGTCAATTGGCCGCGGATTTTTTTGCCGCTGCATTAACAACAGGGTTCCAGGGGTCAAGGGGTTTGGGATTCATGTGTCTTTTTACTCAGATCCTTGGGCCCTTGAAACTCCGAACTGATGCGATTCCTTCGTCCTGCGCTCATCCCCGCCGCTCCGACACGTTAACATCCGGGTTCCCTGGGGCTTCCCTTGCTTTTTCACTCAAAAAGTACTATCCTCGAAGCATACAACTGGGATTACAGACTGTATTAATAGCCTGAAGGCCACAGGCAGGATGTTGTCGTAAGCTTTTTTCTGGCTACTGACTACTGACTACTGATCGAGGCTGGCTCATGAAAAAGCAAGTTGCCTATCTGCAGAGGTTGTTTTACGATATTTGGAATGATTTTGGAAGTGTCTATCTCCTCGTGAAATATTCAACCAATACCCGTATCGGCAAACGCGGTTTCACCGAGGAAGAGATGCAGCAAGGACTGACCTTGGTCTTTAATAATAAGACCAGTGTTACACTGGACTGGGACAACGAGGGAAATCTCTCTTGCGTACTCGCTTTCGGGACACGCAAAGAAGACGTCTCTATTCATCACGACGATCTGCTGGGCGTGTTCTCCCCGGAATCTGGAGTACAGTTTCTTAGAACCGAGGTGAGCAAGGAAACCGCAGAGTCGCCCGAAAGGGATGCTGCGCGCGTTGACGGCAAGCACGTCGTTTCCATGAGCACATTCAAAAAACGGAAAACAAAGACCCCGTAGTCAGGTTTTGCGGTGATTTTCTTGCCACGCCGGCGACGCCTTGCAGGACCTGCTTTTTACCGGGAGAAAGAAAAGTATTTCTTTGCGCTCTTTGCGGCTTTGCGCGAGAAAAATATTTTATTCGTGTATGTCCGTGTCCATCCGTGGTTAATTTGTCTTTTTTCGCGCACGCTGCGTGCTCTGCGAGAGACATAAATTATTTGAGGAGTTATCACATGGCAGATAAAACAGCTTCGATCCCATGTCCACAATGCAGCGGGAAGGGTTCTCT
This sequence comes from Nitrospiraceae bacterium, assembly GCA_003454665.1. Taxonomy (GTDB): domain Bacteria; phylum Nitrospirota; class UBA9217; order UBA9217; family UBA9217; genus UBA9217. The sequence goes on from DMKB01000363.1 coordinate 7,762, forward strand.
TCCCTGTCCTGCCTGCCGCGGGCAGGGAAGACAGCACAGTACCAATGCCGCTCAACGTCCGTGTCGGGATTGTCACGGGAGGGGAACAATCGTCTGTCCTCAGTGCCGGGGGGCGAAGAAGGTGGCTGAAGGGAAATAGAATGCACAGAGAGTTTTTTCTGATGCTGATACCCGGTTCATGATGGGTATTCAGTGTTGTTTGTCTTTCCTCTGCTGTCTTTAGTCTTATGTCTGGTAGCTGTATTCTGTAGTCTGATGTCTCTTGTCTGTCTTCTGTTTGCTGTCTACTGACTCCTGCCCTTTACTATCGGAGCAATGCATGTGTGAATTCTGTACAAAACACGGCGACGGAAAAATATGGTACAAGAACGCGAAGAACTACGCCCAGGACCTCCTGTCCGACCTTGAGCGCCGACGGTATATCGAAAATTTCCTCTCCTCCGCCTTCAGCGAGGGGTTCCAGACGCTCGGCAGGCTCGAGACGATCTACCGGAAAAAAGGCAAACTCCCGCTGGCAGTCAAGACCGCCATGGTCGATAAGGCAAAGGCAGAGCATTTCGGCCAGGTGCTGCCCATCGAGGAGATCAGCGAGGTGGTGGGCAAAGCCAGGACTGTGGTGCGGATGCCCTGCGCGTGCCGGTGGAATATGGACAAAAAAGAAGAACGCTGCTGCTACGCCGTGAGCTACGGGCCCGAGGCCTGGTATCAGGACATCGACATGGCGTACTTCGGCAAGGCTTCGGGCGAGGGAATGGAGCAGCTCAGCCCCGACGCTGCCACAGCGCAGATGAAGGCCATGGAGGAGCAGGGAAGAGTCCATACCATCTGGACCATGATGACGCCCTTCATCGGCGCGATCTGCAACTGCACGCCCCGGGATTGCCTTGCCATGCTGACCCTCTCCGGCGCGGGTGTGGAGACCATGGAGCGGGCGGAGTTTGCGGCGCAGGTGGATCAAGCGCTCTGCACCGGGTGTGGCCTGTGCGACGCTGAGTGTCACTTCTCAGCAATCGAAAGTCACCAGCATAACGGAGCGTCCCATGCCCATATCGATCCGCGCAAATGCTTCGGCTGCGGCCTCTGCCGGAGGGTGTGCAGCACCGGGGCGATTTCGCTGGTGGCACGATAAGGTGGATTCTATTGTCTCTTTTCTGTATCCTGACTCCTGACAGCTGAGCGCTGCTTTTATTGTCTGTCTTCTGGCTCCTGACCCTGATGTGGCGAAGAAGTGAGAAGGCATAGTGAGAAACAACATCGCCAAAGTTGGCGATTAATTTTATTCCGTGTGCCCGTTTCTACGGAGCAAAGGAGACAGCTATGAAGAAGGTCATGGTAGCGTACTTCAGCAGGACGGGAAAAACAGAGGAAATGGCCGAAGCCATCGCTGAAGGGGTGCGCTTCAGCGGGAATACGGCCGACATGGTCAAACTTGCCGACATTAAGAGCGAGAAGGACCTTCAGGGATTCGACGGGTACATCTTCGGGTGTCCCACCTATCACCGGGACATGACGGAGAACTTCAAGACCTTCCTGTTCCTGGCGCAGAAGGGGAACCTCGCGGGGAAGGTCGGCGGGGCGTTCGGATCCAGCACGCACAGTGGCGAGGCGCCCGTGTACATTTTCGACACAATGGAACACGTCTACAAGATGGAGATGACCAACCTGGGTCCCTTCGCGCTGAGAGAAGGGATTGTGGGTACGACTGAGGGGCTGCGCGCCTGCCAGGACTACGGTCGGGCCATCGGGAAGAAACTGGGAAGCACCTAGGAACATCAAGGGGGCGTTATGGAACGAGCGGACAGCATAGGCAACGAGACAGTCCTCGACTGTATTGTCATCGGGGCGGGACCGGGAGGCCTCCAGGCCTGCATTCACCTCGGCCGCTACAATTTCCGCGTCATGCTCTTCGACACTCCGGGAGGGCGGACCAGCTATGCGAAGCACATCGAGAACTACCTCGGCATTCCCGTTGTCTCAGGCCCGGATCTCCTGGAAACCGGCCTCAGCCAGGCGAAGAGCTTCGGCGTTATGGTCGAGAACGTGAAGGTGGACCGCGTTCTGGGCCGGGAAGGGCAGTTCGAGGTGCAGGCCGGGGGCAAGACCTTCCGCTCCCGTTTTGTCATCGCCGCCTCAGGGGCCAAGGAGACCCTCGCCCCTTTCAAGAACCTCCATCGTTTCTTCGGCCACTCCTACTACACCTGCATGATCTGCGACGGCTATCGCACCACGGGCAAGAAGCTCCTCGTCATCGACCGCACCGTCAACGGGGTCCGCATGAGCGTCGGCATGAAACAGATGTACACAAAGGACGTGACCTTCCTCGCCCACGGCTTCTCCCTGGCGCCGGTGTACCGGGCGCTCCTCGAAGAGGAGGGGATCGGCCTGGTCGAGGGGCGGCCCGAAGAGCTCCTTGGCGAGGCGACCCTCGAAGGGGTGAGGCTGAGTGATGGACGCGTTATTCCCTGCGAGGTCATCCTGGGGTGGGGTGGGATCTCCCTGAACGAAGAGTACCTCGAGGGCCTCGACGTGGAGCGTGACGCCGAGGGTTTCAAGATCATGACGAAGAGCTCGGGCGAGTCGAGCATCCCCGGCCTCTTTGTCCTGGGCGCCCTCCGCGAGGGACACTCCCAGGCGATCATCTCCGCCGGCCAGGGCGCCGAGGCAGCGATCGAGATCAGCACGAGGATCGTCGAGATCTGAGGAAGGGATAGATTAAGGGTCAGGGGGATGAGTTCGGAGTGCGGAGTGCGGAG
>DMKB01000015.1:0-1118 GCA_003454665.1 Nitrospiraceae bacterium
CAGGAGTCAGAATACAGACTACAGATGAAAGACGATAGACTACAACGTACAGACTTACAGACTACTGTAGTCGCAATCTGGAATCCGGCATCCGGCATCAAAAAAACCCTCATCCAGTCTAAATTCATTGGCCTTTCTCAGCGTTCCTTGCGCCTTGGCGAGAATGGTGTTGATTTTCGACCTGGTGGGATTTGTCCATGAAGCGATCACTACAGGGAATGACGTTGTCACTTCGCCGCGAAATGCTCTTCTACAGCCTTTAGAAACGTTTCCACCCCCGGCAGCAACGCTTCGGCATCGCGCCGCGAAAGGTCTCTCGGCGTCTCACAGGCGCAGGAACGGCGCAGCTCAAAGGCCCTGTGGAGCGTCACGGACAGTCCCCTGTCGAAAACTCCCTTTTCTATGAATTCATCGTCAAAACGGGCTATTGAGACGCTCTGGGTGGCTATTTCTATGCCCTTGCTCTCGAGCAGCGCATATACGGAATAGAGCACGGCATAGTACAGACTGTTCATCACGAAACCCAGGTCCATTCCCGCTTCGAGGAGCGATTTCGCTTCCTCGAGCGATGCCCTGGCCTCTTTCATTCTTTCCGCTATTCTCCCGTCTGTATTCATAAGACCGGCTTTTAAGGAGGAACACTCCTGTCTCCTGTCTCCTGTCTCCTCGTCTGCCTCCTCACCTCGTCCACGTGGCTGTCCGGCCGAGAAGGGAGATTCCGATATACCCCCTCAGGTCCAGCTGATGCGGATCGACCAGTTTTATCTTTGCGCTGTAAGTCTTGCCGTTCTTCGGGTCATAGATCCTCCCCTTTTTCCAGCGGCCCTTGCCGACATACGTTAACCCGTGCACGATCTGCAGACCGATGACCGGGATCTTCCTGAGTGCCTCGTCAGGGTTGTTATGATCGAGCTTCGGCGTACCCGGAATGCCGTCCTTCGAGTCCGGTAGATACTCCGGCTCCTTCAGCCAGACGATCTTGCCGCAATATTTCTCCTCGCAGGTGATAATCTCGATCTTTGCGTCCTTTTCCTGGTTGAGCCACACGCCGAGAATGTCATCTTTCTCGACAGCATGAACCGCTGTTGCTGATGCCAGTATCATACAGCCTAACAACG
>DMKB01000015.1:1171-9901 GCA_003454665.1 Nitrospiraceae bacterium
TAACGTTGAAAAACAACTGCAAATACCTGTCTCGCGCAAAGTCGCCAAGAACGCAAAGAAAAGCCAAAGAATTTAGACGGGATTGATCGCCTAAAGGCCACAGGCAGGATAACGTCATTCTTTGCTGATGCCTGATGACTGTTTACTGTATGCTGACTACTGTATCTATACTCTGCGCCTTTGCGTCTCTGCGCGAAAACGGTTTTTCTTAGGTTACTCCTTCATGAGCGATTTGACTATCTTCATATTCATCACGTCATCATCCTCTTCTTTTTTCGGCGTCTCCATGACCTTCGGGATGTCCCGGAACGCCGGGTGGTTGAGGAGCGCCCGGAATCCCTCGAGGCCGATTTTGCCTTTACCGATGTGCCAGTGGCGGTCCACATTCGACCCGAAATCCCTGAGACAGTCATTCAGATGCAGCAGTTTCACCCGGTCGAGGCCGACTTCTTTGTCTATGCTCGCGGCAAGCGCATCAACGTGCTTCTGCGTCCGGATATCATACCCTGCGGCAAAACCATGGCACGTATCATAGCAGATGCCGACAGGCGAATTATCGTTCAGTCCCGCGATCACTGCCCCCATTTGATCAAACCGGTACCCGATATTACCCTTCTCGCCGGCAGTATTTTCAAGCAGGATCATCGCCTTGGGTTTGTGCAGTTTCATGGCCATGTTCAGAGCGCTCGAAACGCGGTCGATCATCCACTCTCCGCCTTGCCCGCTTGCAGAACCCAGGTGCGTCACCAGATACTCCGCGCCGATCGCCTCGGTGCGCTCGAGATCGACGATAAACTGTTCGATCGATTTCTCATAGAGGTCGGGACGCTTCGAGGCAAGATTGATGAGGTAATTCGTATGGACGAACACGGGATTCACGTCCCGCACCTCGCGAAGTCGCTTGAACTCCGCGATGTCGTCCTTGTTGAGGGGCTTCACGGTCCAGCCGCGAGGGTTCCGGCTGAAGATCTGCATGGTTGTGCAGCCCAGTTCGAATGCCCGCTCGACGGCGAAGGAGAAACCGCCGGAAATCGAAATATGAAAGCCGATTCGAAACATCTTATTTTCGCCGCGAATTGACACGAATTTTCACGAATATGGAGTTAAGAAATTTAACGTTCAAATGTCAAAATCCAAAGTTCAAATCAAACCGATAATGTCAAATTACCAATTAGTCAAACGACTTCTTCTCCATCGGCTTCTTTTGCAACAATATAGACGAAAAAATCAATGTCAGCTCTTTTGCTTCCACCCAAAGATGCTTACACTCTCCGTTCTTACCGGGATCAGCCTTTGCCATCATCCTGAGCCAGTGCTTGGTTTCCTTAGCTTCCTTCTTGCACAATGCGATCTTGTGACGAAAGTCCCTCTTTGATTCGGCTCCGTCTGCTTCCATATAGTTTGCGCCAATACTGGTTCCAGATCGAATCAACTGCCCGATCAAAGGACGGCTCACCTCATCCTTCACAATAGACTTAGCAAAAAGAATGATGTCTTCGCCAAATCTGGCAGTTCTCTCCTCCAGATCGAACACTTTGTTTTTTGAACTTTGGAGTTGATTTGAACTTTGATCTTTGAACTTTGTCATTTTCTTCCCTCTACCAACTCCATAAACTCCTCCTCACTCAGGACCTTCACCCCCAGCTCCTTCGCCTTCGTGAGCTTGCTGCCTGCCTCCGCGCCTGCCAGCACATAATCGGTCTTCTTCGAGACCGAGCCCGTGGCGTGGCCGCCCTGCTGCTCAATAAGGTCCTCATAGTCCTTTCTCGGACGGGCGAGCGTGCCGGTGATCACGACGGTCTTTCCTTCAAGGGGGAGCCCCTTCTTTTGCGGCATGCCGCCCGTAAAATCAGGATTCGTAACGATGACGCCAAGTTTCTTGAGCGTATTAAGGGTATTGCGATTCTTTTTATCGCTGAAGAATTTTTCCACGGACTGCGCGATCTTCTCGCCCATCTGCTTTATCTCGACAATACGGTCGGTATCGATGTGGTAGAGGTCTTCGAGTTTTTCGAAGTTTCTGGCGAGAACCTTCGCCGCATATACGCCCACATGGATGATGCCCAGGGCGAACAGAAACCGGGCCATTGTCGTTGTTTTGCTCTTTTCGATGGCCTCGATCAGGTTCCCGGCGGACTTGTCGGCAAAGCGGGGAAGGTCCATGAGATCCTCTTTCTTCAGCCGGTAGAGGTCGTCAAAATGCCGTATCCGGCCCTGCGAATACAGCAGTTCCACATTCTTTTCACCGAGACCTTCTATATCCATCGCGCCCCGGGAAGCATAATGTCTGATCTTTTCGAGCACCTGGGCCTCGCAGTTCAACCCGATGCAGCGATAGGCGACCTCGCCCTCTTCCCGCTCCACATCGGAACCGCAGACCGGACAGGCTGAAGGCGGCGGGAATTTCTCTTCCGAGCCCGTGCGCTTTTCCTGGATTACGGTTACGACGCGGGGGATGACGTCCCCTGCCCGTTCGATCACCACCGTATCTCCGACGCGGATGTCCTTCCGCTCGATCTCGTCCCAGTTATGGAGCGTTGAACGCCCAACGGTCACGCCGCCGATCTTCACCGGCGTGAGCAGCGCCACCGGGGTGATCGCGCCGGTCCTGCCAACACTGGCAATGATCTGCTCTATCTTCGTTGTGCCCTGGTGGGCCGGAAATTTGTAGGCAATGGCCCAGCGCGGCTCCCGCGTCTTGACTCCCAGTTCATGCTGGAGGCCGAAGTCATTTACCTTGACCACAGCGCCGTCGGCCTCAAAGGAAAAACCTGATCTTTTTGACTCAATCTCCGAGACCGCATCAACGACAGCCTCGACACCCTGGACGATACGGAAGTCCTCGGGGACCGGGAAATGTGCTTTCCTGAGCCAGTCAACAAACTCCTGCTGGCTCTTGAATGCGATCCCCTTCACAGCGCCTACGCCGTAGCAGGCCATGTGCAATTTCCTCGCTGCCGTAATCGATGAATCAAGCTGCCGTACCGCTCCTGCCGCCGCGTTCCGGGGATTGGCAAAGAGCGGTTCGCCGCTCTTTTCGCGTCCCCTGTTCAACTCCTCGAATTCATCGATATTCATGTAGACTTCACCGCGAATATCGATCACCTCGGGGACACGGTCTATCACCTCGATTTTCATCGGCAGGGACATGACGGTCTTGATGTTCTGCGTCACCTCTTCGCCCTCGACACCGTCGCCCCTCGTCGACGCCCTGGTGAGCATGCCCTTTGTATAGTTGAGCTCGATGGCGAGACCGTCGTACTTCGGCTCAACGGTGTAGTCAACGTCGGCGTCTGATTTCAGGAACCGCTTCACGCGCCCGTCGAAATCACGCAACTCGTCATGGGAGAACGCGTTGTCCAGCGAGAGCATTGGCTCGGCATGTTTTACTTTTGTGAATTTATCGAGGGGCGGCGCGCCCACGCGCTGGGTGGGAGAATCAGGGAGGACGAATTTATGCTTTTCTTCCAGTTCCTTTAATGTTCTGAATAACCGGTCGTATTCCTCGTCTGAAATGACCGGTGAATCAAGGACGTAATAACGATAATTGTGGTCATTAATTTGCTGGATAAGTTTTTCAATTTCTTTTTTAATGCTATCGGAGGTTTTTTCCATAGTTCACTGCTGATATGTATGCTGCATTCATAAAGGATGCTGCGGCACTTATTCATCGCTGGAGGACGAGTGGGCTACTGATTCACTTCAAATTCCAGATCTCCGTCAACTCTGCCCGGTACGCGCCGATCTGCACTTTGAGCCATGCCGCATGATGCTCGTACCTGCTCTTCATCTGTTCATAGTGAGCGGACAGCTCATCCATGCGGTCAAGAGTACGCAGTGTTCCAATCGTCTTGATGCGGTCTCGCTTTCGATCGATGGCCTCACGCTTCCTCCTGATAGCAGAAATATCCCGCTCGTACGCTCCTATTATTTTCTCATAAGAGCGCTCCATAGTGGACAGACGGGGCCCGGCAATGGCATGGGCAACGTCGTTCAAGGGGCCGCAGTCGTTGGCTTTCAAGGAGATCCAGTCCCCCATACCCTTTCCTTTTTCAATCAAAACCTCGTAGTGGTTCAATATATCTCCGAAGCTGCGAATTTCCTGTTCGAGCTGTGCCCTGCGAACTGCATCATCATGCTCGTCTTTTTTGGAGCGTTTTTTCTTCTCTTTTTTCTCCTTCTCTTCTTTCCCCCGGTCTCTATCCTTCCGGTTATTCCCTTTTCTGTCCTTATTTTCCTCTTCCTCATCCTCGCCTATCCTGGCCAACAGGGCCCTCTTGCGAAGGATCGCATCTTCGAGGGCCCCTCTCTTTTTCGAATAGGATTTCAGGATGAAGAAAAGTTGCCGGCCAAGCTCTTCGTAGATTTCCTGCATCTCAACGTAGCGATCGGCCCACTCTGTTCCCGGAGAGTCCTCCGTATAATAGCGCTCCAGGTCTTTTTCAAATTCCGCTGATTTCCCGCTGAGCCAGTCTGCGTAGTTTTGGAACCAGTCCTCAAAACTCCTGAGTGCATCCTCTCTCTGTGCCGGCTCGAACAATTCAATCGCGTCTATCTGTTTATCAAGGCCCTTGATATCCTCCTTGATGAAAGATAGTGAATTGCCAATTTCATCAATCGCCCGGTACAGAAAGCGCTTGTGTCGGCTGATTTCCAATTCACGTGCATCCGACTTTTCTGCTCTGGCCTTCAGCTCTTTCCCATGAACAACAGAGGAAAGAGACAGGATGGTCATCGTAAATGAAAGCAGTATGGCTGCAGACGCTGCGGAAGACCTCATATTAATTCCTGACACTTTTCATATATAAAAACCTATGAAACTGAATCCAAATCTTTTTTTGACAGGATGTACAGGATGAAGGCTTTTTCTAGGTACCTGATGCCGGATTCCCGATGCCAGATTGCGGACCACAGCTTTCTGTCGTCTTATGTCTGTAGTCTGCTGTCTCATGTCTGCTATCTGTAATCTGTTTTCCTCATTCCTGCCTACTGCCTTAAAGCTTTTAATTCTCTATCCTGTTAATCCTGTCTAAAACTCTTCTTCATTAAGTTTTTTCTCGCCAGTCCGGCAATAAGTCCATTCGTAACAAGCTGTCCTGTCACAATGATCCTCCGCCCTTGCTTTCCAACTGATAATCCTTGATCTTCGTCAAGAGTGTCTTATAACTCACCTGCAGGATCTCGGCGGCCCGGGACTTATTCCCGCCCGTCTGCTTCAGGACCTGCCGGATGCGCCGCGATTCGGCGATGCGCGTCGCGGCCATGGCCACGTCGTGGAGCGGTCCGTCCATGGGAACGTGTTCGGCAAGGGCGTCGATAATACTCGATTCATTGATGCCGAGATCTTCGACCCGGATCACCCCGCCCTCGGCATAGATCACGGCCCGTTCGATGATATTCTGGAGTTCCCGCACATTACCCTTCCAGGGGAATTTCATGAGCAGGTCCATGGCATCGTCTGCCAGCGCAACGGGCTGTTTCTTCATTTCCGTGCAATTCGCCTTCATGAAATGTTCGGCAAGGGCCGGGATGTCTTCCCGCCGCTCCCGCATCGGCGGGATGGTGACGGGGAAGACATTCAGCCGGTAGAACAGGTCTTCCCGGAACGTTTTGTCCGCCACTGCCCTGTCAATGTCCTTGTTCGTCGCGGCCACGACCCGCACATCGATCTTGATCGGCTTGTTTCCGCCGACACGCTCGATAACCTGCTCCTGGAGGACCCGCAGCATTTTTGCCTGGAGCGCCAGGTCCATATCACCGATCTCGTCGAGAAATACCGTGCCCTTGTCGGCCAATTCTAGTTTGCCGAGTTTTCGGGCGTCTGCTCCTGTAAAGGCCCCCTTTTCGTAACCGAAGAGCTCACTTTCGAGGAGTTCCCTCGGTATTGCCGCGGAATTGATGGCAAGGAACGGCGCATCCTTGCGCGGACTCAGGTGATGGATGGCCCGTGCAAAGAGTTCCTTGCCTGTGCCGCTCTCGCCGCTGAGGAGCACCGTAGCATTCGTCGGCGCCACCTTCTGGACCTTGGCGATAATATCCTGGAGCTGGCTGCTTTTGCCGATGATCTTCGGCAGGCCAAGCCGGTCGGCGAATTCTTCCTTGAGAAAGATGTTCTCCGTAGTCATTCGGTAGGCATCGAAGGCCCTCCGGATGAGCACCAGGAGGTGGTCCGTGTCAAAGGGCTTGGTCAGGAAGTCATAGGCCCCTTCTTTAACCGCCCTGACCGCGGTCTCGATCGTTCCGTAGGCCGTCATCACGATGACCGGCAGGAGCGGGTTGTCGGCCTTCACGGCCTTGAGGACCTCGAAGCCGTCTTTCTTCGGGAGTTTGAGGTCCGTCAGCACGAGCCCGATGCTTTCGTCGGCGAGCTTTTTGATCCCCTCAGCGCCGTCTTTGGCCGGGACGACTTGGTAGCCTTCGGCTTCGAGGGTCTGCCGGAGCATGTCGCGCATGCTCTCTTTGTCTTCGATGACTAATATAGTTTCCATAATTGAATAAGCCGCCAATTAATGAGAAAAAAATAAAAAACAGGTCCTTTTAGCCGCGAATCAACACGAATTAACGCGAATGTTAGAGAATTAATTCCTTATAAAAGTCAACCTCACATGTTCAAGCGTTTTCTTAGAAAATTCAATATGATCGTAAACTGGAAAAAATCTATATTAAAATACACTCTTTTAGCCGCGAATCAACACGAATTAACGCGAATGTTAGAGAATCAATCTCTTGTAAAGGCCAACCTCTCATGCTCAAGCGCTTTCTTAGAAAAATTCAATATGATTGCCAACTGAAAGCCGGTAGCTTTCAGATAATTCAGCACTTGTGATCTATGAGCATCGATAATCCTGTCAACGGACTCAAGCTCAAGAATAATCTTGTCTTCAATAACGATATCGGCATAATAATCACCAACCACTTCACCCCGAAAACAGACCGAAATAGGCGCCTGCTGTAATGCCGTTATCCCCTCCTGCCGCAGAAGCAGCATCATGGCGCTCTCATATACTTTCTCCGAGAACCCGAAACCCAGCTCACGATGCACCTGCATTGCAAGCCCTACTATCCGATACGACAGATCCTTATAAAGTATTTTTTCGGCGTTCATGTTCATTCACATCAAGCCTGACAGTCAGTCTGTTTCTATTTTTTTATTCGCGTTTATTAGCGATAATTCGCGGCAAAAAACTATCCTTTCGGCAAAACCACACTAAACACCGTCCCCTTTCCTTCCTCGCTCTCCGCCTCGATACGGCCGCCGTGGGACAGGATGATCTTATGGACAAGGGCCAGCCCCAGGCCGACGCCCTTGTCCTTCGTCGTAAAAAAGGGCAGAAAAATCTTCTTGAGCGTATCGCGGGGAATGCCGAGACCGTTGTCACGAAACGTGAGCTTCAGATCTTTCCCAACCTGTCCCTCGACGCTCAACGTGCCCCCCTCGGGCATGGCATCAAAGGCATTCGACAGGAGATTGGCGAAGGCCTGTCTCATGAGCCCCTCGTCCAGCATGATCACGCTGTCTTCCAGATGAAACTCAGTCGTGACACGCCCGTCGGAGTCCCGTGTTTGCTGCAGCGTCGAGAGGCACTCCTCGAGCATTTCCCTGACATTGACCTCAGTACGGTTGAGCGCTGCAGGCCTCGCGAAAGTCAGGAGGTCATCTATGATCCGGTTCATGCCCGCTATTTCATCGCCCACGTCCTGGATGATTTTATTTGTCGTGCCGTCGGCTTTTTTCGACAGGAGCTTGAGATACCCGGCAATGACGGCCATGGGATTCCGGAGCTCATGGGCGATACCGGCGGACATTTCGCCGAGTGCTGTCAGCCGCTCGCGAAGCTCGATCTGCTCCTGGAGACTTTTTACCTCAGTGAGATCAGAGAACGAGAGGATGACGCCGAGAGCCGCGCCGTGCCGGTCCCGCAGGAGCACGGCGTTGAAGCCGAGCCAGATCTGTTCGCCCTTCCGTTTGACGGCGGTTTCGTTCCTCGTGGACGGCAGCTCCTGCTCAAAGGTCTCTCTGATCAGGTCACAGAGATCCCCGCTTTCGAAGATGTCCCGGCATGAACTGCCGAGGGCCTGCTCCCGCGGCATGTCGAGAATCTCCTCGGCCGAGCGGTTGAAGGTGGTGATCTTTCCATCACGGTCGAAGGTAATAACGCCGCTCGGCACGCACTGGAGAATATCTTCATTATACGTCTCGACATTTTCCGCCCGCTGCTCCGCGAGCGACTTGAGCTGCTGAAGCTCCTTTTCTTTTTCTTTCAGTTGCTTTGTTACGTCATGAAAGGCGTTGATGACAAAGCCGACGCTCTCTGTCTTTTCCCGCTTGTCCTTCTGGATGCCGACTTCGCTCCGGTAGCGGCGTATCGAGCCCCACAGGAGAGCGGCGCCCATGATGATGATGAGCAGGCCGAAAAACAGGACGACTGAGAACGATGACATCATAGGCGGATCAGCCCCACGTACCAGAAGACAAGATCAGAGCCGTAAAAAAGGGTCACGACAGCGCCGATGGCCAGGAACGGCCCGAAGGGAATCACCCGGTCCATCTGGTGACGCCGCAACAGAATGAGTGCAATACCGATTACCGATCCAGACAGCGCGCCGAGCATGATCGTAAGGAGGGCCCCCTTCCATCCGAGGAAGCTGCCGATCATGGCCATGAGCTTCACGTCGCCTCCCCCCATGGCCTCTATGTTCCTGAGTTTTTCCCAGAGCCATCCGATGAAC
>DMKB01000211.1 GCA_003454665.1 Nitrospiraceae bacterium
TAGCCGCCTGCCGTTGCGTGCTCGCCTTCAAGTTCCACCTCGAGAAACCTGGCGCCGAGGCTCTGTACCTCTTCCTTGACCGCCGGCCGGATGTCGAAGGCCTCGACCACGGCGCCGAGCCGGCGCGACGTTGCTATGGCCTGCAGGCCCGCGACACCGGCGCCCAGCACGAGGACCCGGGCAGGCGCCATGGTCCCGGCCGCTGTCGTCATCATGGGGAACACTTTCCCCAGAGACACGGCGGCGACCAGCACCGCCTTGTATCCGGTCAGCGATGCCTGCGACGTCAGCGCGTCCATGGTCTGCGCACGGCTGAGGCGGGGCATCAGCTCGATGCTGAAGGCGGTCACGTTTCTGTCCGCCAGGCGCTTTGCCAGGAGCGGATTACCGAAGGGGTCCAGAAAACCGATCAGCACACTTCCATCGCGGAGCATGTCGATCTCGTGTTTGCCATTCCGTTCCTCCGGGGGGTTGATCGTGAGTACGATATCCGAATCACGAACGAGTGTTTCGGCATTCGACACAATCTCTGCTCCGGCCTCCTGGTACGAAACATCGGAGAAGAATGCCTGCTCTCCGGCGCCTGCCTCAACACGGACCGTGAGCCCCGCCTTGAGCAGCCGGGCTGCCGCGTCGGGCGTGAGGGCCACGCGACGCTCGCCCGGCCTGGTCTCTTTCGTAACCGCTATCTTCATAGATTGCGCCAGCACGCATTTTATGCGTGTATGATGAGGCTGCTTTTGATCTTTTCCTTTGGGGTTAAATTGTACTAACAGCATACAATGAATGAATAAATTCTGTCAAGCCTTACTACGGAAAAGGATTGTTTGTGTTTGACATATACAAAATATTCTGGTTATATAGGCTCATTCAACCCTCTTTTTATTTCCAATAGAAGGGGAAAAGAGGTAAGGCGAATTTCCTTCGGTTCAAATATCGTAGACATGCACGGAAGGCAGTCACTGCAGGCATTATGCTTTTTTGAATTCATTCCATCTAAAGAAGGAGGACATGCATGAAGCGGATTCACGGTATTTTTGTAGGAATTGCAATGGTATCCGTACTCGCAGCGGCGTATACCCCTGTTTTCGCTGCTCAGGAACAAGGCGCTTCTCCCGTAGTGATGCTCGCGAAGCGGACTGCTCGCAAACCGCCGGTCCTGGGCGATACCCTGGGATTATCGGGAAAGCTTGGCGAGGCAATCGCGCAGACGCCAACGGGTAAGGGAAAAGGGAAGATCGACACCCGTGGGGAAAAGGGATTTGCAGGGATTCCCGGAGCTCCGAAGATCAACTATATCATCGCTATCCTCTGGGCCGTATGGGTGGGATGGATCTTCTCGACCATCGGCGCCTTCGGCGGCATCATGGCAGGCGTGGGGCATATCACCATCTTCGGGCTGGGTGATTATGCCAAGAGCTTCAAGAACACCAATCCCACTCTGAACAAGCTTCTGACGGACACGATACGGGTATCCAATCAGTTCCTCGTAGGTCTGGCGGCAATGATATCGAGCATAAACTTTTACAAGCAAAAGCGCATTATTCTTCCTCTTGGCATAGCCCTTGGACTGGGGAGCATACTGGGCGCTTGGCTCATCCCGGAGCTGACAGCAGGAAAAATCAATCTCAAGGAGTATATCGGCTATTTCGGCCTGGCCGTCTTCGTGATCGGCGCTTTTATTTTTTATGAAACGACGCCGAAAGGGCAGGCAGGGAAGAAAAAGGCAAAGGCCGCGGCCGAGGCCTTTCAAAAAGCCGTGAAGGAAAAGGGAGTTGAGTCAGCGCAGGGTGTTCATATCACCCATTTCGGGTTGAAGCACGTGAAGTTTACGTTCTTCGGCACGGAGTTCAGCTTCAGCCCCTGGCTTCCCGTGTTGGGAGGATTCTTCATCGCGGCCATCGCTTCCTTCCTCGGGATCGGCGGCGGGTTTCTCTACGTGCCCTTCATGACGAGTGTCGTAGGCCTTCCCATGTTCCTCGTCGCCGGCACATCTGCAGTGACGGTGTTTATCGGTATGATTGTGAGTATTTTCAGCTATGTCGTCATCAAAGGGACCTTTGTCAGCTGGTCCTTCATCGGCGTGGAACTTATCGGCATCTTCATCGGCGCCATGATCGGGCCGCGGACCCAGAAGTATATACCGGACATCTGGCTCAAGCGTGTATTCGTGGTGCTCGCCCTGTACGTTGGGCTGCGGTATTTCAGCAAGGGATTCTTCGGCGTGAGTTGGGTGCCGCCGTACTAACCGGGGAAAAACTCGCACTACCCTCCGTGGAGCGAATGCAATGGAAACCATAATGCTCTTCCTGGACCGATACCTTATTCTGCTGTACCGAATGACGGGGATGCCGCTGCTGGATTACACTATCGGCACGTTCCTTCTTGCCATGGGGACGGTCGTTATCGGAGAACTATCGATCTCCCTTGCCTTCAGGTTCAACAGGAAATACATAGACGCTGCCAACAATGAACTTGTTGCAAAGAACAACCTCTCCATGGAGGCGATGCAATGCGGAGATGACGCGTCTTACCGGGCCTGTAATACACTTGCCAACGATGCCTTTGGAAAGGTATTTTTCAGCATGATAGCCCTTTCCGCGGCGGCGCTCTGGCCAATATTTTTTGCCCTGGCCTGGATGCAGCACCGTTTTTTCGGCATTGAATTCCCCCTCCCCGTCACGGTTCCGCTCTTCGGTGAGTCCGTGGGCTTTGTGTTTACGTACTTCCTTCTGTATATTCTTGCACGCATACTCTTCAAACAGGTTAAGCCTGTGCTGCCGTACTTTCGGAATATGCAGAACATGCTCATGACCTACGACGGGGGAGGGGAAAGAATGATTACGATCGCCGATATCATGGCGAAGCAAAAAAGTGATCCAGCCGCTTCAGGCCCTCTTTGAGCTGCACCGCGCATCCTGGTGGGAAAAGACCGTTCCCCCGCCGGTGAGAACGGTTCCTGCCCGAAGCTCGGTAACGGGTTCTCCTTCCTGCTCTCTTAACGTTCTTTTGTTCCCGTCGAAAGATTCCGGAGAATGTCCAAAACCAAAAACTGATTGATTTTACATCCATTTTTTTGCTATAATCGGAGCAACATGAATACCATACACTACTGATCCGCCTCAAGAAGCGCGTGAGGTCTGCAATAATGAACTCGGGAAGTGCCCGGAGGTTTTGCATACGGTGAAGCATATTGTGCTTTTTTCTCTCTGCCTGCTCCTGACGGCCCCGGCATATACTGGTTTTGCCCAGACCCTGCCGAACGATTATCTCCAGGAGATGCAGAGAACAGATCCCCTGGCTGCGGCAGCGCTCTCCCTCGCCATTCAGCAGGGGAATTTTGAGGCGGCTCAAAAGACGTATCAGGACTTTTTGAAAAAGCAGGAGAGAGGACAGGATGTCATGCCTTCCGCCCTTCCTGCCAAAAAGCCTTCAACTCCTTCCCTCCTGGAACGTACACTTTCAGCTGATGTTCCGCCGACCCTGTCCACCTCCCTCCAGCAGTTCGGCTATGACACCTTCAACCAGACGGTGTCGACCTTTTCTCCATCCCGAAACGTTCCCGTTGGGCCGGGATATATAATCGGCCCCGGTGATCAGTTCACCCTCACGACCTGGGGCACGACAGAGGGCATATATTCGGTCCGGGTGACGAAAGAGGGAAATATCACCCTGCCGAAGGTCGGCGTGGTGCCGGTGGCGGGGCTCCGGTTCGGCAAGCTGGAACGGACGCTCCGACGACACTTGTCGAAGTACTACTCGAACTTCAACCTGAGTGTGGCCATGGGAGAACTCAAAACCATCACGGTCTATGTGATTGGGGAGGTTTCCCGTCCCGGCAGCTACTCCGTGAATTCCCTCACCACGGCCTATGGCGCCCTGTTCGCAGCGGGAGGGCCGACCAAGAAGGGGACCATGCGCAGTATCCAGGTTCTCAGATCAGGCAGGACAATCAAGACCATCGATCTCTATGATTTTCTGCTCCGGGGAGACCGCAGCCTGGACATGAAGCTCCGCCACGAAGACACGGTTTTTGTGCCGCTCATCGGCCCCGTCGCAGCAGTGGCAGGCACCGTATTCAGGCCGGCAATCTACGAAATGAAGGGGCAGGAGACCCTAGGAGGCCTGATCCAGGCCGCAGGCGGGATCTTGCCGATTGCCATCGCTTCCCGGCTCCAACTCTTCCGGTTCTCTGAGAACCGGAAGAAGGTCATCCTGGACATCGATTTGTCCAAAACATCTTCTCCTGCCAAAAAGGCCCCTGAGCTGCGCCAGAAGGCCAGGAACATGGATTTGATCAGCATTTTGCCAATATATGACAGGGTGTGGGAAATGGTCAGCGTACGAGGCCATGTGCGACATCCCGGTAGTTTTGAGTGGAAGGAGGGCCTCAAGCTCAAAGATATAATACAAAAGGCTCAACTATTACCGACTTCTGACCTGCGCAGGGGAGAGGTCATTCGGCTGACGAAGGACTATATGGACCGGGAGATCATCCCCGTGAGCCTGGAAGCACTCATGAACGGTGACGACAAGCAGAATATCGTGCTCAGGCCACAAGACCAGATACGCGTGTATACCAGGCTCCGGGATGTTGAAACAATCGCCGTTTCCGGAGAAGTCCTGAGGCCCAGCACGTACGAGATCAACAAGGGAGAACGGCTCAGCGACCTGCTCGGCAGGGTAGGGGGATTTACGGACGAAGCCTACGTCTACGGAACGGTGTTCAAGCGCAAAAACATCGAGGAATCGCAGCAGAAAAACCTTCAGAAATTCATCATGAAGCTGCAGGCACAGGTCCTCCAGGCAGGCGCGGAAGGGACCGCTACCGCCATCAGCGCGGAAGAGGCGGCCCTCGCGCGGTCAGAACTGGCCCTGAACCAGAACCTCCTCAATACCATGAAGACCATGCTGACGCAATTCGAGGGAAGGGTGGCCATCAATATAACAGAGGACATCGATTCGTGGAAGGACTCGAAGGACGACCTTCTTCTCCAAGAGGGCGACAGCCTGCATATCCCGAAACGTCCCCAGGAAATATTGGTGATCGGCGAGGTCTACAGCCCGGGTGCCCAGGTATTTCTGCCCGAAATGAAGGTGAAAGACTATATCGTCCGTGCAGGCGGTTACGGAAAATACGCAGAGAAAGACCAGGTCTTCGTGGTGCAGGCGAACGGCTTTGCCTTTGGGGTCGACTCCCCAGCCATCGGCGATATGGATAATGTGAAGCTGGGGGCCGGTGACGCTATCTTCATTCCTCAGAGAGTGGAGCGATATGCCGGCATGCGTTTTACGAAGGATGTTATGGATATTCTGTTCAAGACGGCAGTTGTGATCGCGACGATTGCCGTGCTTTTTTAAGTTCTCAGTTTTGAGTTTTACGTTTTGAGTTGATTAAATTCGAGTTTCACATTGTAAGATTTGAGTCCTCGCATGAACGATAAAGCCGACCTTAAGAGAAGCCTGATAAAAGAGAAAAACTATCAATTTGCTCTTAACATTATAGAACTGTATAAAGTGCTCATCAGGCAAAACGAGTACATCATGAAAAACTCAGGACTTGTGAAATGAATCACCAGCCAGCATACGAAGACGAAATAGACCTGCTTGAATACTGGGACGTCATCTGGCGCCGGAAAAAGATAGTACTCTCCCTGTTTTTTATCTCAGTATTCACAACCACCGTCGTGAGCCTCCTGCTGCCCAACTACTACAGAGCGACAACAACGGCCATGGCAACAGGGCCGGAGACAGGGGGACTCGGCGCGGCCCTGTCCTCTTCGCCGCTGGCCGGCGTGCTTGCCGGTGCTACCGGCATTCAAACACCGGGCGACAAGGTTATGGTAATATTAAAAAGCAGGACGACCGCAGAGGTGGTAATCCGGAAATTTGATTTATTGAAGGTCTTTAACCATGACGAATGGAACGCTTCAAGGGGCACCTGGAAGGATCCTGCTGATCCTCCTTTTATGGAAGACGCGGTAAAGAAGCTCACGAAGGACATAACCACGTTCAGGAAAACGAAAGAAGGGGCCGTCACGGTAACGGTGGAGTGGAAAGACCCCGGGCTCGCTGCGGATATGGCGAATTATTATATAGCAGCCCTTACCGGTTTTTTGAATAAAAAATCCATCAATATCACCATTCAGGTCGTTGACCGGGCGGTACCCGCTGAAAGAAAATCAAGGCCAACGATCAGAATGAACATCCTTCTCGCCGGCATCATGAGCCTCTTTGTCGGTGTGTTTTCCGTTTTTTTTCTCGAATATCTCCAAAAAGCGCGGACGGTACGGCGCAGAAAAAACAGGGAGAGCGATAATGCTGAATTGGCGGAAAAGCCGGAGGCGTAGATATGAAGGCCGCTGTTCGAGTAGTGCACAGTGTGCACAAACCAAAGGGGGCACGGGCATGAACAGAGTAGTCGGTATTCTATTGCTGATAATGGGATTGAGCATAATAGGGGAACCTGCTTTTTCCTACGAGCTGCATCAATATGAACGGTACCGGAGGGAAAGAACCGATGACGAGGCGCTCGTGATCAACCGTGCACCGACCGTTCAGGGGCTGACCGGCGGTCTCATGTTTACCAATTCCGCCTATACCAAGCGTGCGGGACACGTGGCGCTGGGAGTTGCCGTAATCGGAGAAAACAGTGATATTCCGGACTACAGCATAGTGCAGGCCATAGGAACGTTCACCATGGGAATCACGAACAGCATAGAGCTCGGCGGCAGGGCAAAGGTAATTACCGCAAACCTCGGGTCTGCGGCCACACAAGAACAAGGCCTCGGTGATACAGAGATAGCGCTCAAATGGAGGATCCGCTCTCAGTCTTCGGGGAAGACCATACCGGCAATCGCCCTCGGAATCGGGTGGATGTTTCCTACCGGCGACGGTGCAAAGGGTTTTGATGAAGTGCAAAAAAACGGCCTGAAATTCATGGTGATGGCGTCATCGGAAGCACGGGTGCTCGATGATTCATTTGTCGGTGTGTACTTTGAAGGGCAGGCTGTATTGATCGATCAAATTACCCGGTCTAATATTGCATCGCAGGAAATGTACGGCGTCGTGAACGCCGGGCTGCTCTTTCCGATCAGCGAAGATAACGAGGTACAATTCATGCTGGAATATAACCAGGTTTTTAGTAAAAATTTTATAACCCTCGGCGAAGGTAATTATACGGCTATTGGCCCCGCGCTGCGGTACGTAAACAGATATTTTAATTTTGCCTTTGGTGGACAATTCGTGAACAAAGAGACGGCGGGGTATGATGATACCATGAGATATTTTTTGGCCATGAGTCTGAATTTCTAAAACCCGTACTCTTCTCAGCGCAGTACATTCTTGCGTCCCGTTACCTGGAGTGTCATGAACAAACGTCTTTTTTTTACTATTTGCCTGATCATCGCCCTGCTGCCATTTTTTTCAGCTGCCCTCTTTGCCGAAGAAATTGAATTGGTAAACCGTCCGGCAAACACCTCGGGCCTCACGGGGCTCCTCGTAACCACGTCTCCCTTCACGCTCGAGACCGGCACCGTGGAAACGGGCATTGCGGCATTTGATGAAAACAGCAGCAAACCAAACTATATTCTCACAGAATATTCCGCATACATCGTTATGGGAATCGCTCAGCACATGGAGCTTGCCCTCAAGGGTTCATACTTTCACGAAGAAACCTCGCTCAAAAAACGAGGAGCAGGGGACACAGAGATCACTTATAAATGGAATTTCTTGAGGCAGCCCCAGGATTCTTCTGTTCCTGCTGTCGCGCTGATCATAGCGGGAATTGCCCCCACGGGAGATACGACGAAGGCATTAAACAGGGTACAGCACTGGGGCGCGCGAGTAGGATTCGCAACCGGCACGGAGATCACGTGGGAAGATCACGTGCTCGGTATGTATGCTGATGCATATGTGGCCTTCCAGGACCTCTCGGATGATCAGATACGTGACCTGTATCATATCGTGAACGCCGGCATGCTTTTTCCCATCAGCAAACACCAGAACCTTCAGCTACTCCTGGAGTACACCATCGTGAGTGGAAAAGAAAGAGAAAACATCGATGGTCTGGACTATACCGCCGTTACGCCCGGTTTGAGACTCGTAAGTGAACGCTTTAACCTTTCCATGGGGATCCAGTTTCTCAGCAAAGAATTGGAACTGCATGATGACTCGAGCAGGGTCATCGGCATGCTCAGTATGAAGTTCTGAAGCCTTTTTACCACGAACGACCAATCCCGCCAAGGCGGGACTAAGCGACACGAATGGTCACGAAGGTAAATACTCAGGGATTTAGAAATATGCTGAGTGATAGAGACGATATGCTCACGCCGTGTGTATCTAGCCAGACTAACGTATCACCGAAATTCTCTTGCCGCTAGCAAGCTGCCTGAACGAATACATTAAGACGCCAGTCTCTAACAAAGCCATCCGCTGAGAGCAATAAAACATTATAATGTTTTTTTAAATCAATAGTATACACAGGAACACATAATGCCTTACATTAACTGACTCAGTGTCCGATAATGTATATTATGTCAAATAAAAAAGCTGATAAAAAGGGGCATGGGTCTAATCCATGCCCCCTACTCTATGCCCGCTGCTTTCGTTCCCAAGCCCAGGCTGTTCTGATTATATCCTCAAGATCGTCATGGCGGGGATTCCAGCCGAGGTCCTGTCGCAATCGGGTACTCTCAGCCACCAGTACCGGGGGATCTCCGGGACGCCGGCCTACTTCTTCTACTCTGATTTCTATTCCCGTGACCTTTATAGCCGTTTCCACGACCTGCCGGACTGAAAACCCGTGACCGTAGCCGCAGTTGAAAATACGGCTTTCTGAGCCATCTGCGAGGTGCTCCAGGGACAGGATGTGGGCTTCAGCGAGGTCTGAAACATGAACATAGTCCCTGATGCAAGTACCGTCCGGCGTCGGGTAATCAACACCGAAAATTTTTATGCTGGATCGTTCCCCTTTCGCAGCCTTGAGGGTGAGTGGAATAAGGTGGCTCTCCGGGTCATGATGCTCCCCGATCCTCCCCTCTTCCTCCGCCCCTGCCGCGTTGAAGTATCGCAGCGAGACGTAACGCATACCTTGTGATGCAGACATGTCCTCCAGAACCTTCTCGACAAAGACCTTGGACCGCCCGTACGGGTTTATCGGGCTGAGGGGCTCCTGTTCCGATATGGGGACATTCTGAGGATTGCCGTATACTGCCGCGGATGATGAAAAGATAAATGACCGGACACCGTAACTCAGCATGACAGAGAGAAGGTTTAGCGTATTCGCCACGTTGTTGCGGTAGTACGTTGCGGGCTCCCGAACGGATTCGCCCACTTCGATAAGGGCTGCAAAGTGCATGACTGCGACGGGTTGGAATCTCCCGAACACCTTTTCCAGTTTCGAAGTGTCGGCAAGATCACCTACCACCAATTCGCCATGCAGGACTGCATCGCGATGGCCCTTCGAGAGGTTGTCGTAGATCAGAACCTCGTGCCCCTGCTCCCCGAGCGCCCTGACTACGTGACTCCCGATATACCCCGCGCCTCCGGTTACGACAATCTTCATCCTCATGCCTCACGACGTAGCGTTTGCTCGACGTTTTTTTGCCAACACGATCAGCGTTTCTCCAAAGAGCGCCGGTATCGAGAACATCTGTTTGAGCACCTGTCTGTTTATCTCCCGCAGCATCGCGCTACTTGACTCTTTTTTGAATACAACGAATGTCCTGATGAAGGAGAAAGGGACCAAGATAAAATATAGCCACGTGAAGAACTTCACCCTGTTTGTAGCAATACTGGAAATGGTAAAGCCGTTGGTTTCCAGTCGATACCTCAGTTCCGGCAGAGAAACCATGGTGATGTGGTGCAGAGGCATGGGATCTTTTTCGTTCAAAGGTGCTTTACATTTATTATGAAATCCCGTGAGTAGCCACCTCCATCGTGACCTCAGAGCCGAAATATTCGGAGTGGAGATGATTAGGAACCCTTCCGGCTTCACGATCCTGCGGCATTCTTTTATGAAATCGAAGGGTCGCTCAATATGCTCTATGCCATCAATACACACCACACCATCAAATTCATCATCACGATAGGGCAGTTTCCTGTTCATATCTGCAACATGAAATTTTGCCCCGTCAAATTTAATAATATTCTCGCAGTCAGCTGAATGAACATCGACATTTTTTCCCGCCAGACGTTTTGTAAAAGCCCCTTCCCCGCAGGGGATGTCGAGAACTTTTTTGTGTTCTTTTTCTCTCAGCACTAATCCCTCGACGACACTATGCGTATTTTTTCCGGCATTTTCTAAAAGATCATTGTTGCCCATTTTTCCTCCCGGCCAAATCCTTTTGGTAGGCATAAATCATCAGGTTCTGATATTGCTCTTTCTGAAAAGGCATCTTCAGGACTGAATGTATCTGGTACCCGAAGCCGTTCTCCTCGAGAACGGCCAGCATTTTTCCCAGCCGGTCCTCTCCGGGGTTCATATGATGGTGGTATTCCATAAGCATCTCATGGATGAGCCGTAATTTATCCTGCTGTGCCAGTTCCTCGATGACGACGTATTCCGAGCCCTCTATGTCCATCTTGAGAAAATCAACGGGCTTCGTGATATACCGTGAAAGTTTCACGGTTTCGACCTTGTAGGATATCTTCTCCGGATTCCATGTAGAATAAATACTCATGGTCAGAGCTCCCGGATTGTCCGGATTCGAATAAAAATCTATGGCTCCATCAGAATCAGAAACCGCCTTGTTGAATATTTCCACGTTGTCGAGATTGTTTCCCCTCACGTTCTTTTCGAGAAGATTGAACGTCTCCCGGTCCGGCTCAAATGCAAGCACGGTGCTTTCCGGATACAACCGCTTGAAAAACAGCACCGACATTCCGATATTGCTTCCACAATCGATAATGAAAGGATGACTTGTTGCAGAGGTAAAATAATATTCCCTGGTTAT
This sequence comes from Nitrospiraceae bacterium, assembly GCA_003454665.1. Lineage (GTDB taxonomy): Bacteria > Nitrospirota > UBA9217 > UBA9217 > UBA9217 > UBA9217. The sequence continues at coordinate 10,956 of DMKB01000211.1, forward strand.
AAACATCTGCCTGAAGAGAGAAGTAAAGGTTTTATAGTTAAACAAATGAACTGTAAAACCGAACATCCTTTCCTTCCGTATTTTAAATTTAAAGAGCCTTACCAACCATTTCTTCAGCCGCAACCGTTGGTGACTCAATCTTATTTGCACTATTGAGATCATGGTAATATTATTTATCTCCTTGTTCGTCGATTTATCTGCGCGTTAATCCCGATGCTGAATGTCCACTATTACTTCCTTTACCTTTTTTTCCATTGTCGTCTTTATCGCTTCGAGCGTGGAAGAGTCACTCGCTTCAAATCGCATTACCAATACCGGCTGTGTGTTGGAAGCACGTATCAAGCCCCACCCGTTGTCGAAGATTGCCCGAATACCATCAACCGTGATAACTTCCTTTGGCTGTATTGGAATATCTGATCTGCCCATGAACACTTCTTTGATCCTGTCGACAACTGCAAACTTGATGTTATCGGGGCAGTCGATACGAATTTCAGGGGTATTAAACGTTTTCGGCAAGTCAGCAAGGAGCGATCTAAGCTTCGTATTCGTGTCATGCGATTTGAGTTTTTTGAGTATCTCGACGAGTCTGCATGCAGCGTAGATGGCATCGTCATATCCAAAGTACCGGTCTGCAAAAAACAGGTGACCACTCATCTCGCCGCCGAATATCGCGCCTGTTTCTTTCATTTTTGCTTTAATGAGAGAATGCCCTGCTTTCCACATAATAGCATTGCCACCGTGAGTGCGAATATCATCATACATGACCTGAGAACATTTGACCTCAGATACTATCGTTGCTCCGGGCCGTTCCTTGAGAATCTCTCTTGCAAATATGACCATGAGGTGGTCTCCCCAGAGGATACTCCCCTCTTCATCCACCACTCCAATCCTGTCGGCGTCGCCATCAAAGGCAATGCCGAAATCCGCCTTGTTCCGTCCTACTGTTTTAATTAAAACTTCCAGATTTTCAGGAATCGTGGGATCAGGGTGGTGGTTTGGGAAACTGCCATCAGGTTCTGAAAACAATTCAATCACTTCGCAGCCCATGCTCCTGATGATCTCCGGAGCTGCGAGACCTGCTGTTCCATTGCCTCCATCAATCACTACTTTGAGAGGAACGTTTCGGTAATGAGGAAATGCATGCTTGAGGTGGCTAATATAATCCGGCAAAATGGGATGGCGGGTGAGTTTGTGCTCATAGCTCGCAGCTCTTAGCTCATCGTCTTTAGCTTCACGACCTGTGATCCACGAGCTACGAGCTGTTTTTGCTATTTCTTCCGCTATCTTTTTGATCTTCTGTATTTCCTCTCCATATATGGTGTCCTTGGCCACGCAAAGCTTGAACCCATTAAATTCAGGGGGGTTATGGCTTCCGGTGATCATGATGCCGGCCCCCGGATTCATCTGGAACAGGGAAAAATAGAGTGCAGGCGTGGGACAAAGACCAATGTCAGTCACGGTTATCTCAGCTTCCGTCAGCCCCCGGCAAAGGGAATCTCGAAGCCGCGGAGAACTCAGTCGTGCGTCATACCCTACCGTAGCAGACTTGATGTCCTTGGTCCTGAGATACTCGGCAAAAGCTCTCCCCAGTACCTCGACGGACGAACTCGTAAGATCGCGTTCGGCAACGCCGCGGATATCGTATTCTCTAAAGATTTCAGGATTAAAGATTCGGCTCATAGCTCGTGGCTCGTAGTGAAGAACTAAACATTAGTTTTAATCGACTTTATCAGGCTGATCAGCATCTTACCGATCTCACTCCCCATCTGTTTCATTTCGTTAAGCTGCTCTTTGCTGATCCAAGCGCTGCGTTCAAAGATGATGAGTGCTGTAATCGTCTCGAATAAGGAGCCTCGGGCAATATACAGATACTGAACGAATTCTTTCTTAGAATAGCGTCCTTTGCCTTCAGCGATATTCACTGCAATTGAGGTTGCCGCAGCTTCGCAATTTTCTATCAAACGAAAATGCTTGCGGTCTGTCTCGATATCCCCCGTCATCTGGATCACTCTGCAAGCAAACTCTACCGCTTTTTGCCAGACCTGTAGTTCCTCAAAACCGAACTTCGTATCATCCACAATAGCCCTCACTTGCGATAAATATCATGGCTGCCAGTCATCATCCCTGTGAGCTACTAGGAACTAAGAGCTACGAGCTGATCTATCGCTTCGGCAAATCCGGTAAAGGCTTACGTTCCTTCTTCTCATGTCTCTTATAATCATCATCAAAACGAACAATATCGTCTTCCCCCAGATAACTTCCAATCTGTACTTCAATAAGTTCCAGTGGAATCACTCCCGGGTTTTCCAGCCGGTGTGTTGTGCCCAGGGGAATGTAGGTTGACTCATCCTCACGCAACAAGATTGACTGATCACCGTTTTCCACCTTTGCCGTACCGGTTACAACCACCCAGTGCTCGTGGCGATGATGATGCATCTGCGAGGAGAGTCTGGCCCCGGGATTTACTGTGATCCGCTTGATCTGGAAACGATCATGAATCTCCAGGGTGGTATAGCTGCCCCATGGACGATAAACGGTTGTATGGGTATGAAACTCCGACCTGCCCTGTTTTTTCAATTTATCGACAATCTTTTTTACATCCTGGGAACGATCCATGGGTGCGACCAGTACTGCATCCTCAGTTTCAACCACCAGGGTGTCCCGCAGACCGATGGCCGTGACCAGGGTATCTTCAGAGCGGATGAGACAGTTTTCAACATCCTCCAGCAACACATCTCCGCTCATGACATTTCCATGCTCATCTTTTGGGGAAACTTCCCACAGAGCCCGCCATGATCCGATATCATTCCAACCAAAATCCGCTTCTACCACAACAGCCTTAGTAGTTTTTTCCATCAGGGCATAGTCAATGGAATTGGGTGGGCATCGCTCCATAGCGGTCCGGTCAAAACGAAAGAATTCGCCATCTCTGCTGCCGCCCTCAACAGCTTTTCCCATGCATTGCAGGATATCCGGTGCAAAATCGTTCAATTCGGAAAGTAGGATGCCTGCGGGAAAGGCAAACATGCCGCTGTTCCAGAAATAGTTTCCGTCGGCCACATATTTTTCAGCGGATTCAAGATCCGGTTTTTCGACAAAAGAATCCACAACACCACCAGCACCCCGGCAGATATACCCGTATCCGGTTTCAGGATGATCCGGTACAATGCCAAAGGTGACCAGATGACCCTGGACAGCCTGTTCATGAGCCCTGGCAACAGCCTCAACAAAATCTTCGGGCCGGGCAATAAGATGATCCGCCGGCAGCATCAACAGTATTGCATCTTCCTGGTGCTGCTGCTTTGCAAACAGGGCTGCACCACAGAGGGCAGGAGCGGTATCTTTTCCCAGGGGCTCAAGGAGCAGATGATATTCTGGAAATAAGTCCAGCTCCTCAACCTGACTCCG
>DMKB01000060.1 GCA_003454665.1 Nitrospiraceae bacterium
CGCACCTGAAGCAAAAAAGAAACCGGCGAGGGCATAACTCAGGTGCTCCATCGTATTAAAGAAACCATGCCATAAAAAACCCTCGATGACGGTGCATACATAGGCGGACAGAATACAGGCGAAGCCGGCCCTGATAAACCGGCGCTGAGGGAGCCAGGTGCCCCTGAACAACAAAAAGAATATCGATATGGAAGCAACACCCAGCAGGAGTGTGACGATTTCGCTTTCCTGGACCATGGCATTTCCTCCTGTCTTACAGTATATCAGATTACCGTGAGGCTGCGGCAAGGATTGGCGATGTTGCCTCTTGTTTAAGAACACTTCTCTCTGCGGGAAAATCGCTGTGCCCAGTCCGTCTTACCGGCTCTCGCCACGGTATTGCTCAACCATGTCCTGCATACCGGAAACCAGATCGGTATAACCGGGCTCCCAGCCGAGGAAGACTTTGGCTTTCGCGTTGTCAAAAAGAACGTGGGAGGCAAGAAAAGTAACGTAATTGTTGCTGTCCGGTCTGAGACCGAAAAGGGAACAAAGAAAATCGGCGACCAAGGCCGGAATTCTCAGAACGACGGGGGGAAGAGAGAGGATTCTGAGTTTTATCTGCAGGGCCCCCGCAAGGGCGCTGAACACATCGAACCAGGTATGGCGGAGACCATCGGTAAGGTTAAAGAGCTGGCCCGCCGCCGCTTCCTGTATGCCTGCAAGATATATCGCCCACGCCAAGTCTTTCACGTGAATTAAGGGAACAATATTCCTCCCCTTCCCGGCAAAGGGAAGTCCAAGGGGTGTGGCTTTCTGAAAGAGAGTGATCATCCGCCCGAGGTATCGGGAACCGGGACCGTACACCATCGGGGGCCTCAGGATCACGCACTCTGCGCCATGAGAGCCGCGGAAAATAATATCCTCACTTTTCTTTTTATAGGTCGTGTATTGGTCCCTGAGGGCAACTGCAGGACGCGTTTTCTCTGTCGCGGGGATCTCCGCGGGTATTCCCGCAACGGTGATGGAGATCACGAAGACGAAGCGCTTTACGCCCGACGGGCCGAGATGTCTCACAATCTTCTCGACGAGGCGGATGTTTTCCTCCGGTGCCGAACGCGTGGTGTTCTTCATCTCCCCGATATGGTAGAACACGTCCATGCCGTTCATTGCGGCGACCACGGACTCTGCGTCCCTGAGGTCACCCTGAAGAACCGACACACCCCGGCCCTGCAGCCGTTCCGGCACGTCCGGCCGTCGAGAAAAGAGCCGGACCGTGTGCCCGTGCTCAACGAGGACATCGACCACATGGCTTCCGATAAAGCCGGTGCCACCGGTTACGAGTACGTTCATGATTTCCTTCAGCAACGTTACGATCGCTACCGTCGCAAACGCGAATCAAGACGAAGTCTTGTCTCCGCCCCAGCGATCAATGGTCCGCCGTCCCCGCTCGGTCCTCGTAATCAGCTCCATGATTGCCGGAGCAAGCAGGATGTCTGCCAGCAGGGCGATGATCAGCGTAAGCCCGATGAGGAAGCCGAAGTGAATCAGATTGATGAGCGATGCGAACATGAACAGCCAGAAACCCGTGACCAGTACGAGGGTGGTGAACATCATGGCCCGGCCGGTGGTGAGCATGGTCAGGCGTGCTGCCTCGCCGGAATTTCGGGTTTCGGTATAGTAGCGGCGGTAGTTATGAAAAAAGTGGATTGTGTCGTCGACCGCCAGACCGATGGCGAGCGTGCCGAGGAGCATGTTGGACATGTCGAGGGGAATGTCCAACCATCCCATCATGCCCATGGCAACCACGATCGGGGCAAGATTGGGGATCATGCTGATCAGGCCGAACCGGAGACTGCTGAGCAGCAGGATCATCAGGAGAGTAATGACAATTCCAGCGATGCAGTAGCTTCGTGCCATGCTGAGCAGACTGAGGTGGATGGTCTGGGTAAAGAGCCTGACCGTTCCCGTCACCGTGACCGCGGCCTTGTCTCCAAAAAGCTCTCGAGCCTTCTTCTCAATGGTATTCACGAAGGCAACGTACATCGCCGCATCTTCCCGCAGCACTTTTATGGACAGTCGCGCCTTGCTGAACCGGCTGTCCACCATTTTTTCCAGGTCGTCGCTTCCGCTGTTCTCAAAGAGCAGCAGTTCCTGGGCGATCAGCTTCCGGTGTTGCGGAACCCTATAGAATTCCTTTCTGTTTTCGTTCAGCGCCTGATGCGTTTCCTTCAGCACATTCAGTACGGAAACGGTCTTTCCGGCGAATTGGACCCCTCCCTCGCTTCGATACTCCTCTGCGGCCCGGCCAAGGGTTTCGATGCCGTTCATGACCGCGGGATCGTACAGACCGTTCTCCTCACCGGTATCAATAACCACTTCCAGGGTGGAGGACCCTTTCAACTCACCGTCAATGAGGTCGATGCTCTGGCGAACGTCCGAAGAACGGGGAAACCATGTAACGATGTTATGGGAGAACCGCAACGTCACGAGACCGGACGCGCCAATCGCCACGATCATCGCGATGGCGATCACCACGCCCCGCGCATGAGACGTGGAAAAATCAGCGATCCCGGTGAGCAGGCGGTCTATGTGAAGACTGTGATGTTTTCCGGAAAAGCGGGCGTGCTGACGCAGGGGCCAGATAGCCAGAAGGGCAGGGAGCAGCACAAGAGTATAGACAAGAATGACCAGTACGCCGATGCCGCCGAACACACCCAGGTCGGCGATCGGAACGATGCCGGATGTGGAAAAAGAAAACAGGCCGGCCGCGGTCGTGACACCGGTCATGAAGACCGGCAGTCCGGAATGGCCCAGTGCGTAGACCACCGCACCTTCCTTATCCCCGTCTTGTTGAAACCGGCGAAAGAAAACCGCCAGTACATGCACCGAGCTGCCTACACCGACGGCCGTAAGGAAGGAGGGAAGGATCGTTGAGATTGTCGTCATGGGGGCGTTGAATGCCCCCATCAGGCTGATCGACGACAGCATACCGCACATGACGACGATCATGGGAAGCACAACGCCGGTGAAGCGGCGGAACAGCAGGAGCAGCAAAACGGCAAAAGTAATGAAGGCCAGGGTCATAAACTTGGCCACATCGCCCGTAATCGCCCGATTAAAATAAGCGTTCAGAACCGGGGAACCGGCAATGCTGATCGGAAAGTATTTCCTGAAACGGGCCGCGACATTCTCCACTGCTTTGACTACTGCCTTGTTCTCTTCCGGCGTAAGGACGATGCGTTTGTCCGGCGCATCGGTGGCAGTCCCGTCGCCGGAAGCGTCCTCAAATCCGGCGAGAACGTCCTCTCCCGGTCCTTCCGGAGAAAAAGCAAGCGTTTCCACTACGACCGTAGCGAACCTGCCGTCCTCGGAGACATACAGGTTCGGGTAGAAGGCCGACGCCAATACCCGTTCCTTGAGCGCGGCCATGGCCCCCGGCGTGTCGGGCATCTTCTCAAGGAGGTCCTCCACGATCAGTTCATCGCCTGCTCCGTGGGTATTGCGTACATTAATCAGACTGGTGACTTCGTCGAGGTAGGGCACTTCTTTCTCGAGGGCCTCGTGAAGTTCACGCAGCCTCGTGAGAACGTGAAGGTCGAATACCTCAGGCGGTTTGATCGCAATAACGATCATTTCCTCGCTGCCGAACTGCTCCTTGAAGGCATCGTAATCCGCCAGCACCGGGTCGTCGGTCCGAAAATATCCTTCGTTTGAAGTATCGGTCGTGAGCTTCGGCAGTTGGGACAGCAGACCGGCGATCACTATCGCCATAACCAGGAGTGTTTTTATGCGGTTGCGGTAGATGGCATGGCCAAAGGCCTCGAAGCCGGCATCAATGCGGGTGCGGATTGTTGACATTACCATGCCTCCTTATCGTAACAAACAACCGGATCCGCACACTCGGCGCGTCCATACACGTCATCCAACATTCTGGAGCAATGCCGCTGCGTCCTTATCAACAAGCCATTCAAGACTGCCCTTCACCGGCTGCACAAGGCCTGCGGGATACGTGTCCCGATGTTCTCCTTCAAGAAGCTCACGAAGGATGTCCCCTTTTTTCTCGCCTGACACGAGGAACAGGATATGGGCGGCATGGTTCAGAACCGGCAGGGTGAGGGTGACGCGGTCGATGTTTGGCAGGTCCATGAAAACCGGAGCAGCAAGGCGTACGTGTTCGTTCAGAGACGTTGACCCGGGGAAGAGCGACGCCGTATGTCCATCCTCTCCTGCGCCGAGGATGACAAGATCAAAGACCGGCACCTGCGTGCCGCCGAAGAATTGCCGCATCTCCTCATCATAGTCCTGTGCCGCGCCTTGGGGCTCTTTCTCTCCCCCTATCCGGTGGATGTTTCCCGCCGGCAATGGAACCTTTGACAGGAGCGATGTGTCTGCAAGCCGGTAGTTGCTCTCGGGATGCTCTTTCGGCACTGCCCGCTCGTCTGCCCAGAAGACGTGCACTCCCTGCCAGGTGATTTTCTCGCGATATTCGTCGGAACCGAGCAGTGAGTATAATGTCGCCGGCGTAGAGCCGCCTGAGAGGGCGACGGTAAATTTTTTTCGCGCGGCAATCGCCATATGGGAGAGAGTAAAGAAAAGATCGGCGGCCGCCCGGCTCAATGCCTCGAGGTCGTGAAACACCCGTACCTGACCGGCAGCCCCCCCTATCACAGGGGCCTCCAGGCATGGCCGTCTCGCCCGATCAACCGCGCGGCATTCTCCGGCCCCTGAGAACCTGAGTCATAGAAAGCAATGTCTCCCCGCTCAGCCGGGGATTCAAGGCGCTCGATCACCGGCGTGAGCAGCGACCAGGTCTGCTCCACGCCGTCCTGGCGGGTAAACAGCATCTGATCACCGATCATGCAGTCCAGCAGCACCCACTCATAGGCATCAAGGTGCACTCCCCGGGGATAGGAGTAGTCCATCGCCACGGGCCCCAGGCATACTTTCGAGCCGGGCAGTTTTGTCTGGAGGGTGAGGCTCATACCTTCGTCCGGCTGTACCGTGAACACGAGGACGTTCGGATCGATGGGGCCGCCGACGGTCGCCGGGAACATGGAGTGCGGTACGCTGCGAAAGTGCACGGAGATTTCCGTCTTTCTTTTCGCCAGCCGTTTCCCGGAGCGCAGATAAAAAGGGACCCCCTTCCACCGCCAGTTGTCGATAAAAACCTTCATCGCCGCAAAGGTCGGCGTGCCGGAATGCGGGGATACACCAGGCTCCTCTCGGTACGGCGCCACGGGCCCTCCCTGAAGGGTTCCCGTGCCGTACTGGCCGACGGCGATGTACTCGTCCAGCTTGTCGAGCGGTACCGGGCGGACGGAGCGGAAGACCTTGACCTTTTCCTCCCGCACCCGTTCAGCCTCGAACCGCGCGGGCGGCTCCATGGCGGTGATCGCGAGAAGCTGGAAAATATGGTTTTGAAACATATCGCGGATCACACCCGATTTCTCATAATAGCCCGCACGGTGTTCCACACCGAGTGTCTCCGATGCGGTAATCTGGACATGATTGATATACCGCTCGTTCCAGAGTGGCTCAAAAAGAGCATTGGCAAAACGGAACATGAGGATATTCTGCACTGTTTCTTTAGCCAGATAATGGTCAATGCGGAAAATCTGGTCTTCCTGGAAGTAAGAGTGAAGGGTGTTATCCAAATCAGTTGCAGTAACGAGATCCCGGCCAAAGGGTTTCTCAACCACAATACGAGACC
>DMKB01000049.1 GCA_003454665.1 Nitrospiraceae bacterium
CTTCCTCGGCGTCATCTCGTCGAGGGGGTTCATCTTGTGCATATAGAATTCCCGCGCCGCTTTCCCGAGCTCGGCCGACACCTCGTCGAGGGTCATGTGCTCTGGCTTCAGCACCGGCTCCACGAGGTTGTATTTCCGGTAGTCCTTGACCACCGTATACTCCTTCAGGTCCGCGTAGATCTCCGAATAAGGCCAGGGTGCGATGGCGAGGAAGAAGGCAAGATCGGGATTGTAGAACTTGGCCAGCTCCACGGTGCTCCGTATGCTCTCGATCGTGTCGCCGGGCATGCCGAGGACGAAGGACGTCTCGGAAACGATGTCGTACTCGTTGATGAGCTGGAGCGCCCGGCGGGACTCCTCGACCTTGATGTTCTTGTTGAAGATGTCGAGGGTGGCCTGGGACGTGGACTCCACGCCCACGTAGATGTGGTCGATCTGCGCCTCTTTATATTTCCCCATGATGTCTTCATCCCGGAGAATATCGTCTACCCGGGTCTCCATCAGGATCTTGGTGCCCACGTTCCTTTCAATCAGGAGGTCGAGGATCTTTTCCCATCGCGTCCGGTCGAGGGTCGGCGTCTCGTCAGCAAGCATGACGACATTCACGCCAAAGGTGTCCCTGAGGTATTCGAGCTCGGCCACGAAGTTCTCGGGACTCCGGCCGCGCCACTTCCGCTTCCAGAAGAGCTGCTGGGAGCAGAAACTGCACTTCTGGCTGCAGCCCCGGGAGGAGCTGACAATGGCCAGGATCGAGCCTTCCATGGGCTTGTAGCTGTAGATGGACCAGTCCACGAGGTCCCAGGCCATGGGCAGGCTGTCGAGGTCTTTGATGAAATCCCTTTCCGGGGTAGTGATTATTGTTCCCTTCTGTTGATAGGCAATCCCTTTGACTGTAGACACCTCACCTTGGGCTGCAAGAGTATTCATGAGCTCCACCATGGTCTCTTCGCCTTCGCCGCGGACGATATAATCAACAGGACAGTCGGGCGCGCTCAATATCTCTTCGTAGCAGAAGGTGGGATGGACATTGCCGATGACGGTGATGACGGCGGGGTTGATCTCTTTGGCGAGTTTCAGCACCTCGAGGGCGTCGACGATCTCCGCGGTGAAGGCCGTGGTTGCCACCACATCGGGTTTCTCGACCTCGATGCGTCTTCTGATTTCGCTGTATTCATGCCAGTGCGACATGGCGTCGTAGATCACAGGCTCGTACCCGGCCGCGCGGAGGCTTCCGGCAATGTATACGAAGCCGACGTTCAGCCAGACACCGGCGGATTCGACGACACCGGAGTGGTAGGGCGGAGTGATGAGCAGTATCTTCTTAATTTTCGTCATATAATTCTCGTCCTTCTCTACGCAGCGCCATCATGGATGGAACGCGTTACTTCTTCGACGGGTTCCTGTTCTTTTCGAGTTTTTTCTTGATCGCCTTAAGCGAGGCCCTGTTCTTGTCCCCTACGTTCTTCGTCAGGATGATCTCCCCGACTGTCGCGGCGCAGGTGCAGACGGGATCAGCATGCCCCACCATCTCGTCGGATATTGCTTCCTTCTTTTTTCCCTTCATGGCCCTTCACCTCTTCTTCATCACCTTCTTGTAGACGCTGCCGATCTTCTTGAGGTTTCTCCTGAGTAGAAAGTTCACGAGCTGCGTGACGATCTTTCCCCCGTGTCCCCCTTTGATCTCCCCGGCCTCGAGGCTGCCCGCCTTTTTCTTCCACCGGCCGACGATCTCGAACCCCTCGTCCACGGCGTAGCCGAGGTTGTCCGTCTGGACGGCAAGCACCATGCTCCTGTTGACGAGGTCATAATGCTTCAGCAGGCCCACCTCGCCTGCAGGCACCGGCTCAAGGGTGTTGATGTCTACCACCTGCGTCCTGGTCCAGGGCGGGACCACCTTGTGCCGAGTTCCTGTCGTCCCATTAAGATGATCATGCAGCACGTTGTCGAAAAAATTCGTGCTGATCTCTCCCATGCCCAGGACGTTGATGCAGTACTGCTCTTCAACGCCCAGGATGGCGCGGCATTTCGCGAAGTATTCCTCGCGCGAACATTCGCCGAACTGGCCGAGGTACCCGCCCCCGTCGCAGACCCGGCTTCCCGGGGGAAGGGTGAACCTAATCCCTTCGGTCTCACAGGCCTTGAAAAAGTAGATAAAGCCCGAGCTCGACCCGATCAATGCCAGGGGCTCGCCGGTCTGCTCCGCCTCGAGCAACGACGATATCAGCAGCTCGACATCCAGCCCCAGCGGGGTGATCAGGTAAGTGCTCTCGGGGGTACCGAATTCCGTCCTGACCCGCTCCAGCCCGATGGCCATTCCCATGCCCGGCGCCATCTTCGGCGACGGCGTCATCAGGAGGATCTTCATCCGCTCCTTGTCAGGGAAGATGTACCTCCGGGTCAGGAATCCGTTAGCGCTGTTGATCAGGTCAACAGCCGCCGCGTCCCGGTATATTTTCCCTTTTCGCGCCGGGTCTGTGGTCCCGCTCGTGAAATAGGCGTGCTCCGCCACGGCAACGGGAAAGGAGGCCACGATGAACTTCTTGAAGGCCAGGGAAGGAACCGCGGGTATCTGCTCCCATCGCTGCACGGTATCCGGCGACATGCCTTTCCTGTCGCAGAATTCCCGGTACGCGTCGACGGTATGGTACTGGAGCTCGAACTCCCTCCGGGCCAGTTCAATGAACCGGGCCTCGTCGTTGTTGTCCATACCCTTCCCGACGAACTCCAGGACATCCCTGTCCAGCTCCTTCACATAGTCGGAGTCCAATGCATAGGTTCTGTCTGCTACTGTCGTCATTCTTCCTCGCATGAACGAAATGCCCGCATCACGCCGACAGGGCGGCGAGCCTGCCGACCCTCGACATCTTCCGGCGCATGACGAAATCCATGAGCTTCGTGACGAGCCGGCCGCCGGGATGGGCCGCAGCGTGGTCGACAGCGGCCTTGCCGATGTGCCGGCCCCATTTCCCGATCACCTCAAAGCCCTCCCCCGTTTCAAAACCGAGCTTGTCGGTCTGCACGCCGAAGGCCATGGCACGGTTCGTCAGGTCGTAGTGCCGCAGCAGGCCTGCCTCGCCCTTCGGCAACGGTCTGAAGTCCCAGGGGTTCACCGCGACGACCCGGCACCAGGGCGGAATGTCCTTGTACCGTGGGCGCTGCGCGCCTGACAGGGCGCTGTTCAGCACATGGTCGTAATAGACCGTGCTGTTCTCACAGAGCCAGAGGGCGTTCACACAGAACGGTTCGTCAATACCCAGGATCTTCCTGCACCTGGCCGGGAACTCCTCCGGAGAAACCTTCGTATACCTGCCGGCATAACCGCCGCTGTCGCAGACCCTGCTGCCCGGGGGAAGACGAAACCTGACCCGCTCCCCTTCACAGGCACGGAGGAAATAATCGAGTACCATCGTTGCGCCGATGATGGCCAGCGGTTGGCCCGATGTTTCAGCGACTTTCAGGGCCGTGATCAACGTCTTGAGCTTCAGCCCCCGGAATGATATGAGGAACCCGCTATCAGGAGTCCCGAATTGCTCTTTCATGTGTTCCAGGCCCTTCGCCATCACCATACCCGGCGCCATGGCAGGCGGCGGGACGAGAAAGAGCATCTTCATCCGCTCCACGTCGGGAAAAAGGTACGCCTTTGCCAGGAGATCGTTCGCCTCCTCCATGACCTGGACAGCGCCTGCGTCGGGATACACGGGCCGTCTCTTCCGCTTCAGTTCAGCGACACCACTCCGCAACGTCATGGCTTCCGCCCCTTGAGCGGAAAAGGCGGAGCGGAGCAGCTTCGTAAACGCAAAGGAAGGGACCGTGGGAATCTCCTCCCACCGCGTCAAAGTGTCCGGTGTTGTTTTTGCTTTATCGCAGTACGCCCGGTACTGCCCGATCGTCGCGTACTGGTACGCGAACCCTTTGAGGGCCAGCGCATTGAACTGTTCCTCGTCGGCGTTCCTGATTCCCCTGTTGACGAAGGCCGTGACGTCCCGGTCCAGTTCGCGCAGAGCGTTCTTATCCGGTGAATAATCCTTCATAGCCCTTCGCTCATCGGAACGTAAGGCTGTATGCCAGCCACGTACCGCCGCTGAAAACAGCCCCCAGGAACACATGCTTGATGATCAGCATCTTTTTCTTCACCTGCTCCGTATCCTCGTCCCGTTCCCGGCGGTAGGTGATGGACCGCATGATTCCGGTGATCAACACAACGGCGAGCGATGATATCACCAGCCAGAAGAAGAGCGCCATGACCTCGCGGAGCTCTGAGGCAAGAAGCAGTCCTCCGGCAGCATCGGCCTTCCGGTCCAATACATACAACACGAGTATGCAGCTCATCCAGAATCCCGAGAACAGGTCGTGGGAAAAATCGTTCAGAATGATCAGCCACTTATTGCGTGCGCCCGCCATTGCACTCCTCTCCGTAAAAATCCGTTGCTAGGACGATCTGTCCTTGCCGCCCGGGACAAGCCATTTCTTGACCAGGGTAACGTAAAACCGGTAATGACGCAGCACCATCCCCGGGATGATCAGCGCGAGGTGATAGGGCAGAAAATCGCGGTCCGTGATGTTCCAGCCGAAACCGTACTTCCCGATCGCATAGACGCCCCACATGCCCACGCCGATGACGACGAGAATCGTCCCCGTGTTCTGAATTTTATCTCTGCCTTTATTCTCGTTCATGCCGTAATCCTGACTCCGACAAACCCGAAGAGACTTTTTTTCTGACAGGATTAACGGGATGGTAAAAGCTTTTCATCCGATCTTATCCTGTACATCCTGTCTAATTTCTTCCCAAGGGTATCGTTCACCTCAGCGTCCCTTCTTAGTTCAATCCTGTCGTTTCTGTCGGCCCCCTGCTCGCCTTCCACTTGGCATAGGCGATCTTCATCCCCTGCCGCACGGGCAGCTGCGACATCAGGGACACCATGTGCGCCGCCGGAAAGCCGGCGAAGGGCATGTCCTTCAGGTGCCGGAACAGCCGCCGCAAGCCCAGGAGCTGAAGGGAGACCTCGTAGAACTTCCGCTCCCGCACGTCCTTCGTCATCTCGGGAAGCGGATGGTCGAACACGGCATAGGAACCCGTGTAGTATTCCCAGCCCATCGTCTTGTCGATGACCGCATCGTATTCCTCGTAGAGCTTTGTGCCCGGATAGGGAACAACGAGGGAGGGATGAATACTCACCCCCAGGCGGTCCGCCGTGTCGAGGGTTCGGTCAAAGTCGGCCATGGTGTCCGCCCGACCGCCGAGCATCAGGAAAAGGGACACGTCGATGCCGTGGTCCTTGATCTTTCTGATCGCGTCCTCCCGGTTGCGGCCGATCTTGCCGTTTGCATGATAGGCCCTGAGACCATCGTCGGACAGAGCGTCCCAGCCCACCCAGAGGGTGATGAGGCCGCTCTCCTGCGCTGCCTTCAGCAGTACATCCCCCTGGGGGCTTTCTACGGCGCCGAGGCTGCCGAAGCCGAGCCACTTTTTCTTTCCGCCCTTAAGGGCGGAAAAGAGGTCGATGGCCCGCTGGAGTTTCCCGGACCAGACGCTCTCGTCGCTGTTGAGGTAGAGGCTGCCCGGTATCGCCTCTACGTCCCGCACAACATCGTCAATGGGCCGGTAGCGGATGTCACCGCCGAAGAATTGCTTTACCGAGCAGAAGGTGCAGTTATAGGGGCAGCCCCGGGACGTGAACACCGCCCGGAAGCGGTACCGCCCCCTGAGCTGTCCATAGAGCGGCGTGGGTATATCCGTGAGAGGCAGTCGCTCCCCGTAATAATAGGGCTTCAGGCTGCCCCTGCGGGCGTCCTTCAGGACCTCGGGCCACACCGACTCGGCCTCTCCCACTACCACGGCATCGGCATGCTTCTTCGCCTCTTCGGGCAGGGCCGAAGCGTGCATGCCGCCGATCACCACCTTCGTCCCCTTTTTCCGAAGCACATCGGCAATCCCATACCCCGACACGGCCGTGGCAGTCAGGATGCTGATCCCAACAAGATCACCTTCGGCTTCCATCGGCGCCTGCGGCGCGGCGCTGCCGTCGATGAGCTGCAGTTCCGCGTCAGGCTCCGCCTGCTTCGTCAGGGCGCCGAGGTATTCGAGGATTGGCGGCGCCACCGGCGTCCAGCCGAAAGGCATGGGGGGTTTTATGATACTGATTTTCATCCTGAATCAGTACTCCTACCTGGACAGACCGAATAATCAAATCATCTCTCGCAGAGACGCAGAGATGAGCGGCGTCGAGCGGTTACGGCTACGAGGCCCGTTTTGTTTTTCGGCTTCGTCATTCGTCTTTAACACGCTTAACGTTACCGTGAGACGATACGGGCATCGTTACCGTTGCCTTATTTTTCCCCCGGTAAGAAATTGATCTCCTTTTCTCCACCATTCTCCATTTCTCCTGAGGGTCTTTTCATAGCACTCTGAAATCCGCACTCCACACTCCGCATTCCACACTCGGATCAATGCTCTATCCTGAACCCCGTATGAAAGTTCTCTGCAATAAAGGGGATCCCCCAGTAACTGACGATCATAACGAGCACCGCCAGCAGTGCATACCAGGCAAGCCGCTTTCCGCGCCAGCTGAAGGTGATGCGTAAATGCAGGAAGATCCCGTACATGAGCCAGTTGATCAGCGACCAGACCTCCACGGGGTCCCAGCTCCAGAACTTGCCGTGGACCTGGTTCGACCAGAAGGCCCCGGAGATGATCATGACGCCCAGCATGATGAACCCGCCGGCGATATAACGGTAGCTCAGGTCGTCGAGCACCGTCAACTCAGGCAGCTTCTCGTAAAAGCCCGTCTGGTATTTTTCCTTCAGAATATGCAACAACCCCGTCGCCGCGGCGATCAGGACCGCGCCGAAGCCCGTCGATGCCGCGATGATATGGACCCAGAGCCAGTAGCTCTGGAGCGACGCAGGAAGCTCTCCGCTGATCTTCTCCGTCAGGATGCCGGCCCAGCTCAGCAGGATGAAGGCCACAGGCATGACCAGCACGCCGATGGCCTGGATCCGTTTGACGGAAAACTGAACGATAAGAAAAATGATCATGGCGATCAGCACGCCCGACGTCAGAGATTCCGAGATCTCGATAAAGGGAAGGACCCCGCCCTTGATCCATCTCAGCGCCACGGTGAGAACATGCACGAGGAGGCCTGCAACGGCAAGAATGAGGCCCGTGGAGAAAAGCTTCTCTTTTTTCAGGACAAGACCGCCGACGTAACTCAATGCACTGAATCCGTACGACACTACCGCGAGCCAGAGAAAAACCGATTCCGCATCCATCCGTCACCTCCTGGTAAAGTGGTTATTCCAAATAACGAACGTGGTATTAATAGTAATGGAATTACCCCGGTTACGCAACTCAATTCCTAAGAGAACCGCTGTCCCTCCTGCTTCTTCTTTTGCGCGAACCGGGCGCCCGTCGTCAAGACCATTCCCCCGAGTCCGACCCAGAAGCTCGTCAAGATCACGGGCAGCCCGGGGTTATAACGGACGTCCAGGCTTGCCCAGTAGCGCACCTCGTTCAGGGAGAGGAGATATTCCCCTGCCTTCACTTTTTCGCCGAAGGCCGCCTTTCCTTTGAAACGTTCCGCGGACATTTCAGAATGGCTCCCCGGATTGAACTGTTGGACCTGGAAAAGGACCTCGCCGGTCCGCTCCTTCTCCTTGTCGGGATAATAGGTGAACTGCAGGTCAATAAGGGGGTGTTCGCCCGGGATCTGCGGAAAGGGTATCGTCCCCGGTCCCCGGGCCGTTCCCGTTGTATACAAGTAGGTCCCATCGTCCTGCTTCAGGCTCTGGATCGGGGAATAGGCGCCGTAAAGCTCCTTCCCGTCCTTGTCCCATATGATAATGAGGGGCGAGAACCCGTCTTTTTTGCGGTAGTAGTTCATCTCCTTGTGCATGACGTGGCCCGTCACGTAGGTCATGCCCCGATGGACGTCCGGGGCNNGCAATCCCCACGGATATTTCATTCGCCACGCCCTTGTTCTCGCCCTTCACCTCGTATTTCGGATACAGCCGGTGCAGGGTGATCCGCCCCTTCAGCCTGGCATCGTGGTCGAAAAGCCTGCCCCACGCGGCCCGGTCATAGCTTTGGGGGTGGGCCATTTCCAGCGTCTCCCCCTCGGTTAGCCTGATCGCTCCGCTGAAATAAAATAAACTGTCGTACACGATGCCGAGAAAGAGCGCCACGAAACTCAGGTGAAAGAGGATCATGCCGAGGGAGATGAAAGTCACTTTTCGGCGCCAGATCCTGCCGAAGAAGCAGAACCCAACGTTCAGGACCAGCAGGACCAGCAGCCCGTTGAACCAGAGGGACGAAAAAATTATGGCCTTGCTCACCGGGGCGGGAAACACCGTCACTCCAACAATGCAGGTTGCCAGAATGACAAGCAGCAACGCCAGCGCCAGCTTTGTCGACCGGAGTGTATCGTATAGTTTTCTAAATAAAGTCATTCGTTCTCAAGCACGCGGTCAACGGCATTATGCCCGCTAGTTTACAGGCTCCACCTTCCACCAGAGTTCCTGTCCAGATTTTACACCATAAGCAATGTTTTTCCCATCAGGCGTGAACACGGGCTGCCAGACCATTTCATAATCGGGGTGCTTCCGCACTATTTTTCCCGACAGATCGGCAATAACGACGAACCGCTTGCCGTCCTTTCGGGCACGATACACGACCCAAGATCCATCGGCACTGAACTGCGGCGTCACGACGATATCAAAGGCCGGGCCTGTGTTTCCATTCACAACGACATGCCAGGTTGCTCCCTCTCTCGCGGCATAGGCAATACGGGAGCCGTCCTGGTTCAAAACCGGATAGGCAACCTCGTCAAAGGGCGGCCCATTCCTGCCCTCCTGTACGACAAACTGCTTCTTGCCTCGCTCCGCCCGGTAGACAAGCTTCCTTCCCGAAGCACTGAACACTGGCGGGAACCGTATGTCGATCGCTTTATATTCTCTTTTCCTATCGCCGAAGACGAAGAACCGCTTCCCCTTTCTCCCTGCAAGGTAGGCCAGGGTGATCCCGTCCGGAGAGAACATTGGCGGCGACAGGACTTCGTCGTATTCCGGTCCCTCCTTTGTTGCGTCAGGACGCGCAACGTCACTGACAACGAGAAATTTCTTGCCTTCTCGCCCGGCCCAATTGGCAATCCGCTCATGGTCCGGGCTGATTGCTGTGGCGCTGATCCAATCATACCGATCGCCGGATTTTCGGGTTTTCATATCGATACTGCTTAAGACGCGAACACTCTTTTTTTCTTCGTAATGCTGTTCAATGTACGTAAGCCATCGCCCGTCGGAACTGAACTTCGGCGGCATATCGTGCATATCCGCCCCTGCGCTCTCCCTGTTTCCTACCGCAATATACCACGTATCATTTCTCTTTGCTTCGTATGCAACGACCGCGCTGTCAGGACTGAAAACCGGATTCGCAACATCCGTATAGGGTTTGCTTTCCTTTCCGTCGACGACGCAGTACTCCTTGTTCCCCTTTCGCGCAGCGTATGCCACCCGAAGTCCGTCAGGACTCAAAACGATATCGTTCAGACCGTCATAGGCCTTGCCTTCCTTGCCATTGAAAACAACTGCGTAGGTTCCGTTCTTTTTCTTGACAGCATAGGCAACGCGGCGACCGTTCTCACTGAATGCGATCCAGCCCACGTCCTGCCCTTCCGGGATGACGGCCAAACGCGTGCTTGCTGCGTTGAGACCTGCCTCTTGGGATGTTGATGCTTTTTGTTCAGGCGTTCTGTCGCAGGCATTCAGTGTGCACAACAGGATGGGAAGAGCACTATAAAGCAGGATCTTTCTTGCGTACAAACAGGGGATATGTATGGCAAAACGAATTCTCATTATCATGCGCTGTCTTCGGGGGCATCCGTTCTCGTGTCTCGAATAAATCCCGGTATCAGTGTAAAGGCTCGACCTTCCACCAGAGTTCCCTGCCCGAACGGGCTCCATAGAGCACCTGTTTTCCATCAGGGCTGAACCGGGGAGACCAGATCCGGTCATAAGGCGCGCTTTTTCTTATCTTACTCAGCGCTGCATTACCGACGACAGCAAAATAGCTATCCTTTCGTTTAGCGAGCCACGCCACATGGCGGCCATCAGGAGAAAATTTGATATTGCTGATAAAATCGTAGGCAGGGCTTTCCTGTTCTTCCTGCCCCACGGTACGCGCATCCCGCAGCGCCATATAATACTTACCGTTCCGCGTCCCCCGGTAAACGAAGGAGGAGCCATCAGGACTGAAAACAACGCTGTCAACCGTTTCGTAATCCCCGTTAATGCTCAGCGCGCGTGGCGGTGCAGGAACTCCCGATTGCTTCACCGCTTTCTTCATTGTACCAGAATTAACCGGTTGGAGCATCCAGCTCATTTTCTTCCCTGACGCCGCGGTATAGAGAAGGTATGCTCCTTCAGGACTGAAGACGGGTTTCCCTAGGGAAGTAAAAGGCGGGCTCCGGCGAAACCGCTTCATGGCGATCGAACTGCTTATGACAAATCGTTCTCCTCCGTGTTTTACGATCCAGGCAATCCCTTTGCCGTCAGGGGAGAATACAATGTTTGCTACTCGCTCATAGGCTGGACTCTTCTTTGCTTTGCCGGTGAAATCAGTGAGAATCATGCGTTGCTTTCCGTCTTTTTTCACTCCATAGGCAAGCCATGAACCATCGGCGCTCACAGACACACTATGGATCTTGTCATACGTTTTTGATCTTATCACGTCGCCAGTATGACTGTTAGCGATAAAGCTCGAAACCGTACTTTTCGTGTCATCGCTGAGAATATAAAATACCCTGCGGCCATCAGGGCTGAAGACCGGCCGAATGACCGACATATCGCGGCGGGGACCTTCCCAGCTCCTGGTAGCAGCAATAAAGTACTTTCCTTTGATGGAGGCTTCGAACACAACCTGACCGCCACGGCTGAACGTCGGATTGCAAACTGAGTCAAAAGAGTTGCCCTCTCTTTCGTCAACGACACAATACTCCTTACTCCCCTTCCGAGCAGAATAGGCTGTCCTCCTGCCGTCGGGGCTGAAGGCGATCATCGCTACGTAGTCGTAGGGTTTGCCTTTGCGGTTGCCATAAAAAAGATGCCATTTCCCCTTCTTGCCCGCGGCGAATGCGACATTTTTCCCGTCAGGGCTGAATACAACCTGACCGATGCTGTATCCTTCGGGAGCGATGGCCAGCCTTGTTTCTGTTACGTTGAGTGCTTCTTGAGCGGCGGCATCTGGAAACAGACAGAATAGGACTATTGCCACCAGAGAGAAGAAGCGCACTGGTCTTTTTCTGTTCATCATTAATATTTTATACTATCCAAAGTAAAGGGGAGGCTCGCGCCTCCCCTTATTAATACAACGTTCGTCCATCTTCGAGGATGCTGGTTTTAGAACACTCCACCAGGGCCGTAGGACATGAAGTCGGGATCGTGCTCGCCTCTGTTGCAGGCCCCGCCGCCGCTGCTGTTCGTCCAGTTGCAACCCCAAGTGGTATTGGTCGTGGCGCCGTCCTCTCTCGGCCTCCAAGCCTTCCACTGGCCGTCGGTGCCGCTGCCCCTTGCTTTGTCCATGCGGAGGAAGGCATAGGGTCTCGAACCACCGTTCAGCCACGTTGTTCCGCCGCCTGCTGAACCGCCGGCAGTAAAGCCGTTAAATCCATGAGCGTCTGCAGCCCGTGTCGGCCTGCCGGGGTCGGCCCAGGAACTTCCGTGACAGTGGTTGCAGGTGAACGGCATCTCCCCGTCACCCGCGCCATTCCCGTGCTGGGCCTTGTCAAAGTTTCCGATAGCGCCGGTATCCTGTCCGCCGAAGGCCGATCCGTTAATACCGCCGCCTGTCGTATAAACGTTGTCGTCGTGGCAGACGGAGCAGAGCGTTCCTGTACTGTAGCCCACTCTTTGCGTACTCGTCGGGCTGGAAGCGTAAGCCGGCAACGGGGCGCGCAGCGTTGTGCCGCCGCCGTGGGCCGTATTGAGCGCAGGATGGCAGTCCCAGCAGGAGATCTGCGGACCGTTCACGGGTGTCGAGCTGCCTGCCGTCTTGGTGTTCCAAGGCGTTACCATGGTGTTCGTGTTGCAGTACGGGTTGTTCTGCGGGCCCTTGATCGGATGGAACGTGGCATTGCCTGTGTCGAACTGCGCGTCCACGTTCAGCACATTGTTGCCCGGCGTATGGGTCGGCGCCGTGCCGAAAGGCCTGAGGGCCGTTCCGGTCGTGGGTACCTGCGCCGATGCATGCTGTGCACCGGTTGCGTCATGGCACTTGAGGCAGAGAAGGTTCTGCGTGTTCGTCACATGCGTCTCGAGCGTTGGGTTCCCCGTGTCTCTCGTGAATTCCGTAAAGCCCGTGATCGCATTACCTGTATCAGGATCCCGGAGGTCGACCACGTTGTTCTTATGCAGCGACGACGTCGTCGGGTTAGTGGCACTCACTGCCTCAGCGTGGCAGACAGCGCAGTCGTTGTTCGTCACCGTGCCGCCCGCTGTCCGCTTGTGGCTCCAGGTGGAGTTGAACTCCGGCACGATGGCGCGGCGGCTAGCGGTGACACCGGACCCACCGGTGTCGTGGCAGGTGATACACTCTCCGGCGCCCTTGAAGGCATTGCCGTCGTTCGTCGTATCTGCATTATGCTCGTGGCATACCGTGCAGAGCGATGTATCGTGCGTTCCGGCACCGGTGTTCAACCGGTACTGGTCCGTCGTCGTATGGCAGGCATTACAGATACCGGCGTTGAACGGCGCTGCATTCCGCGCAAAACCATTGGCGCCTGCGCCCACGGTGTTGTCCGTAAAGACGACTTCCTGTGACTCATCGATGTCTCCGGCGCCGGTGGGCACGCCGTTCGTCGCGTCGGTGTTGTTCTTCGTGGGATATCGCTGCACCATCTTGATCTGGTTCGCAGTGTCGCCATGGGGATCGTGGCAATCCCAGCAGAACGTGCCGCCTTCCCTGCCGGCACCATGCTTGAGGCCGTCATGCCACTTGTCCACCTTGACCACATTCGCAAGATTGATGCCCGTGGTAAATGCAGCTACCGGCTTGTAGCTGGCAGTGGTCTGGTTCGTATCGTGACAGTGCAGACAGGCATCGTTCCAGCCGTTGCCCAGCGAATTATTATTCCTGAGCCGGTAGGGATTGGCCGAGGTAATATTGTGTTCCGGTGTCTTGTCATGGCACCACAAGCAGGCATCCTGTCCTCCTCCTGCCTTCGCCACAAAGTCAGCGCCCGGATTCGGGGTACCGCTGGGGTCAGGATAATTACTGGCAGCAGGCAATCCATGGCCGCGCGCAGCCCATTCGTCTGAGTTTATCTGGGCTATCGTACCATCAGCAGCAAAATTGTCCAGATCTCCTCCCTGAGCGGTCGTCCTCGCGTGACAGCCGCTGCACGCAATCGAAGCACCACCCCACTGCGGCGTGCCACTTCCGTGACAGGCAGCAATCGAACAAGTGCCGCCGGCCGGGATTCCATCGGCAGCGACGGTGCCGGGGGTATAGGTAATCGTGCCGCCGCTGTTGTTCACATCGTACGTGAGGTCCAGATGTTGGGCCCGGTCAAAAATCGTCGAGCCGTCCTGGGTCGTGGGATAGTGGCATATATTGCAGGCATAGGACAAGTGCGAAAGATGGCTGTTCGCCTTCGGCGTAGCGTTGTTGTACGCCGGCCGGCCGTCGGTATACGTCACATTGCCGTGACAGCCGTTGCAGTTCGTGAGGCTGCCCGTCCACGACGCGGTCTGGAACGGCGCGTGATCGCCCGTATAGGGATAGGTCGTGGGATCCGCCGTCCTCCTAGTGCCCTTGGAATGGCAGTAGAGGTTCGAACAATTCCCGGCCGCAAAGCTTCCCGTATCCTGGCTGATGCCCGACGTCCGGATCGTCGTCGAGAACTTCCAGGATTTCGTGGCATCGGCATGGTTGGCATAGCCCGTCGTTAAATGGAGCACTGTGGTACTGTCATTCGCGGCAGTCTCTGCATGGCACTCGTCGCAGGTGAAATTATACCGGTCGTTGGCCACATGCGGAGCATGGTTCGTACTCAGCCTGTCAATTGCCGTGGTCATCGTCGCATTCGTATCAGGGCCGAGGTGGCAGGCCGTGCATCCCAGCGTCCCGGTCCATGCCTGGCTCCGGTAGGTATTTCTGTTCGTCTCGGCGCCCTTCAGCACGGGATTGGCATTCGAATGGCACCAGACCGTGCTGCACGACGATCCCGTGGTGCTGTAAAGAATATTCGCATTCACCGTGTCCGTGCCGCTGCCCGTACCGTCGGCATAGGCAGGAGAAGGCGCAGTCGCGCCGTAGGGACTCGCATAGAGTGTCCGGTATTTGTACGTCGTCACAGCCGAGCCTTTGTACGCAGCCGTGGCCCACGTTGCGCCGCTGTCGCGGAACCGTATCTCGGCATACTGGTTCGTGCCGGGTGTGTCGCCGCCGGGGTTCGAGCCCGCGCCCGCGGCCTTGCCGCCTGCGTGGGCAACGTTGCCCTCCGTGGCGTTGCCCAGGGCATGGCACATCTCGCAGGAGTAAGTGTAGGCGTTCGTGCTGGTGTGCTTTACGTGCGCAGGGGCGAACCGCGCGGCAAGCGTGCTGTTGTCCGCTCCCTGGCTCTGGTGGCAGGAATTGCAGGTCAGCGTGCCGTTGTTGCCCCACTGCACGGTGCTTCCGTGACAGTAGGTGGTGGCGCAGGTCTTGTTCCCCACCCCGTAGGTGTAGGTGCCGCCGATCCCGGTAGCGAAGACCACATCACCCGTGGCGCTTCCGGTGCTGTTGCTCCCGTCAGCATGGTTGGTAGGTACCGTATTCACGATACTCGTGCCGTCCGTCGTGGTATCGTTATGACACTGCTGGCAGCCGATACTCTCACCGGTGACGTGCTTCACGTGGCTGTTCGCCGTTGCCGTGCCGGCGGAACCGGAGCTGTATCCCGGAGGATTCCCGTGACAGCTCGCGCAGGTGAGCGTCCCGTTGTCCGTCCCCCAGGTAGGATTGGCATAGGCGTTCACCGGCGTTGTTGCCTTTGCATTGGAGTGGCAATAGACAGTGTTGCACTGGCTTGCAGCCGGGTCGTTCCAGGCCCCGCCGCCGTTTATGGCCACGTCCCGCGCCTGGTTCACGTGGTAGGGATAACCGGTTGTAGTATTAATGGTCGCGGGATCGTCGTTGTTCACGGTGTTGGTATGACAAGTGTAGCAATTATACCGATAGACGTCCGTTGAGACAACGTGCTTAGCGTGGGACCCGGTACCGGGAGGCGCTGCCTTCGTGTTGTTGTGGCAGTCGCCGCAGGCCCCGGAAGCAGCCGCGCCCCAGACCGGCGCCTGGTTCGGCGCAGCGTACGTTGCCGTGCCCTGGCTGTGGCAGTAGAAGTTGGTGCACTGCAGGGTGCCGCCTGTCGAGACCGACGTGGTCCCGCCGCCGGCATAGGGATAGACGGTCCGCGTTATACCGTCGTAATTGCCGCCGAGGTTGGTACTGTTAAGATTTAATCCGATATTGATCTGGTCGTCGCCCTGGGACGCGCCGCCGAGCATGCCGCCGGTGTGGCAGTTCGCGCACCCGAGACCCACGGTGTTGTGCTTCGTATGGGAGCCGCCGTCGTTATTCCCCTTCACCGGTGAATCAGAGGTAACGGCAGCACCGCCCTTGTCCGCAAAGATGAGCGTTGCGTCGCTGACCGGTGGGTCGCCGTGACAAGTGTCGCAGCCCCCTGCCTTGAATTCGTCGATATGGGTATGGCAGGTTGCGCAGTCCGCACCTGCCGGCTCAGCATGGGCGCCCTGGATGACCGAGCCGTCGGCCTTGAAGTACTTGGTCTGGGTATGGCAGACCTGGCATACGCCGTCGATGGTCCCATCGCTGTCTGCGAAAGAATTTGTGCCCGTATCGCGGAAGAACTTGACGGTCTTGCCCCGCATGTATTCCTTGATGAGCTTACCATAGACGATGGCGAAGGTGGCGCCGTCTTTTACGTAGGTTGTGTTGATGACGTCCCCGCCGCCGGTGTTGATGGTGATCGTGTCAGCGGTATTCGACGCGATGCGATGGGTCAATGCCTGGTACCGCACGTCAGGAATGAGCACCTTGCCTGCCCACTCGTCGACGGTCCAGCCCGCGCCGGTCTGCTTTATGGTAGTCGTTGTTACGCCGCCGGGGTTGTCCGACGCGGCGCTGTGGAGATAGCTTGCGGCCCTGTACACCCTGTTCTGCCGCTGATAATGGGGATTATGGCATTCGGTGCACTGCAGCACAATGCCGCCGTAGGTTGGGCTGGCATGGGGTTTAACGTCCGTGGCTCCGCTCGGGTTGTGGCACTGGCCGCAGATCCCGTTCGCCTGGTTGCCCTGGTCGGTCCACCACTCTGCCGGGGGCGCCGTGATGTGGCAGTTGCCGCAGTTGACGGTGTTGTTCACGTTGTGAGGGTTGTCGAGCGCAATGGTCTCGGAACGCAGGATAAAGAGCAGTAGGATGCACAGCGCTAAAAGCGCTGCGAGTAGTGATCCACTCTTTATTGTTTTCTTAGTCATAGGTTCACCTACCCTCTTTTTTTTCGTCACCTGCCACATTTCGCTGTCCTCTACTGAAACGTCCCATACCCGACGTTTACGCCGGTCTTGGCGTCCATGGCCTTCATGGACGTCCCGGTGTACGTGCCGTCGCCTTTATATACCCGGATGAGCGGGTCGTTGTCTTCGTCCCTGCCTGCGCCGGCAATGATCTCGGCCTTGCCGTCGCCGTCGATGTCGCCCATGGCAACGGTGCAGGGCCCTTCAAAGCCCATGCCCTGGAAGGCCTCGATGGTCGTGGTCGTGGCCTCGCCCGTACCGGTAAGGATCCTGATGATCCCGGCTTTTTTCTCGTCGTCTTCTTTTTTACCCTTTTTCTTATCGCCCTTTTTGTTGCCCTTTTCGTTCTCTTGTTCCTGCTCGATGCTCAGGGCGATCTCGCTCACGCCGTCGCCGTCGATGTCGCCGGCTGCGATCTCGGGCATCTCATCGAAGTCTTCTTCAT
>DMKB01000087.1 GCA_003454665.1 Nitrospiraceae bacterium
AATGCTTAATCCGCCTTTTCCGCGCAAATCTGCGGCCAATTCCTGCTTTTCTCCTGTCTCCTGACTACTGACTACTGTCTCCTGCCCCTCTAACATACGTAGCTTATCTTCAACCGGTCCGCGATGTCCTTCTCGCTCACCCCGAGCCCGTCGGACATGCCGATGGGCAGCTCCGTGCTCCTGCCCAGGGGCGCCAGGATCTTCCTCAGCTCCACGTCGGCGGACTTGAAGACCTCCACCACCCGCTCGGCCACCTTGTCCGGGTCGAGCCTGCGGTAGAGCCGCGGGTCCTGGGTGGTGATGCCCCGGGGGCACAGGCCCATGTTGCAAACATTGCAGCGGTTGTGCTCGTCGCCGAAGCAGCCGGCGGCGGTCTGCATGATGTACTTGCCGATGTCCACGGCCGACGCGCCGAGCATGAACAGGGCCGCGGCGTTCGCCGCCAGGTTGCCGGTCTTGCCCACGCCGCCTGCGGCGATGAGGGGAAGCTCGTTCTGCTTGCCCTGTTTTACGAGATCCAGGTAGCAGTCCCGGATGTTCGCGGCGATGGGATGGCCCATCTTGTCCATGGATACATTATAGGCCGCGCCCGTGCCGCCGTCCTCGCCGTCGATGCAGAGGGCCGCGGCGTAGGGGTTGCGGGCCAGGTTGTTCAGCACCGCCAGCGCCGTCTTGGAGCCCGAGATCTTGGGATACACAGGCACGCGGAAGCCCCAGGCCATGGACATGGACTGGATCATCTTAGCCACGGCCTCTTCGATGGAATATTTTGTCTGGTGCGTAGGCGGCGAGGCCAGGTCAACGAACTCGGGCACGCCGCGGATCTTGGCGATGAGCTTCAGCACCTTGTAGGCCTGGAGCAGGCCGCCGTCGCCGGGCTTGGCGCCCTGGCCGTACTTGATCTCGATGGCAGCCGGGTCCTCGATCATGTCCGGGATGGCGTGGATCATTTCGTCCCAGCCGAAGTAGCCTGAGGCGATCTGGAGCACGAAATATTTGATAAAGCGCGACTTCAGCACGCTCGGCGGCATGCCGCCTTCACCGGAGCACATCACCACGGGCAAACCCTCCACCTCGTTGAGGTAGGTGACGCCCATGGCAAGGCCTTCCCACATGGGCGGCGAGAGAGCGCCGATGGACATGGAGCCGATCCGGATGGGATAGATCTCGCGCACCGGCGGGATGAAACTGCCCTCAACAGCCTTGAGCCGTCCGTCCTTGTCCACGGCAAGGGGAAGCTGCTCTGCCGGGAGGTTCCTTCCAAGGAGCGTGCGGATCCGGAACTCGTGGCGTCCCGCGTCCAGCGCGGGATCAGTGAGCATGGAGATCCGGGTGAATTTGAGTTTGTCGAGCGTCGAGACGGACGGGTCGTTCCTCCTGCCGCCGCGCATGTACGGGATGCCGCCCTTGTTCTTGAAGTGGCTGAACTTGTGCTGGGAGTTCAGCTCCGGAAATATTGCATCAGTCGGGCAGACCAGGGAGCAGGTGGCGCAGCCGATGCAATAGTGGTCGATGTCCCTGACCTGGCGCACCACGTGGTCCACGCGGCGGCTCGTCGTGGGCAGGGGGCCCGGGCCCTCGGAGCGGACGAGGCGCTGGACGGTGACCGTGGGCTCGATGGCCTTCACGGGACAGACGGCGGTGCAGCGGCCGCAGCGGGTGCAGCGGTCCTCGCGCCACTGGATGATATAGGGAAACTCTTTTATCGAGAGCTGATGGTTCTGGTCTAGCCGTGTTGCTGGTTCCATACTGTTACCTCCCGCGCGCCCGGCGCGATCATGACCATGTCGTACTTCATCGGGAAAATGTCCCGGGAGCCGGCCCGCCGGGGGATGGCACTGTCCAGGCCGCAGACCTCGGACATGAGGGCGAACTTGCCGTTAGCACCGCCGACCACGCCGGGCCGGAGCTTCTTGGCGTCCTGCGCCATGAAGCAGGAACCGTCGGGCGCGAACCCGATGACGCAGTTGGGGCCGTCGATGCAGAGGGGCCGGAGCGACTTCTTGATGAGCCGCACTGCCGGTGCGTCGGGCCGGGCGGCGATCTCTTCGTCCTTCATCGGCGTGATGACGTCTTTATAATACTGAAGCGGATACCCGAGCTGCCGGTTTGTGTAGTGCAGAATGTGGGTGAAGGCCTCGGAGTCGGAATTGTAGCCCATGTACCCCGGGTTGCCCCGGCCCGAAAGGAACTCGCGGATCGGCAGGAAGGCCGTGTTCTCGCCGTTCGTCATGGTGCCGTAGCCCTGGATGAAGAAGGGATGGCAGGCGTAGAGGTAGATGGCGTAGTTCGTGTTCTGCCTGCCCTGGGCCAGGACGATCCTGGCGCTGAGGTCGGACCGGTCGAGGCCGAAAAATTTCCCGACATCGAGAGGATCGCCCACCTCCTTCAGGGTCAGCACATCGGGGTAGAAGGAGAAGACGAAGATGGAGCCGTCCGGTTCGCCGATCTGCCGGATCGCGAGCCGGGTGTTCATAAGGAGATCTTCCTTCTCCTTCCACGGCTTCGCCTTATATGACGCAGGGTAGTCATAGACCTTGGCAATGTAGTGGTCTCTTCGCTCAATCCCGGGAACTGCTTTTATTTCCGGGCTCCAGACCCATTTGTCGGTGAAACCGTTCTCCTTCATATACTCATCGAGCAAACCGAGGCCGCTGTGCGAGCAGACGGCCGAGAGCACGGGATAGCCCTTGAACTCCTCAAACGGCCCGCCCAGGTCCTTGAGCATAAGACCGAGGCCCGAGCCGTCATGGCCTTCCTTCATGGTCTCGAGGGCAAGGATGTTCTCCATGGGGGAGAAGTATTCGCTCGACGTGATGGCGCTTAGACGACACACTTTTTACTCCTTAAATCCCAAATATCAAATGACAAATTTCAAATCTACAGAAAACAGGAAAGCGTAACCACAGAGGGCACAGAGAAATCAAAATATATTTAGACAGGATTAACAGGATGAGATTCGATTTCTTAATGAATTATTGATCCGCTTTTTCCGAGATTATCCGTGTCCAAAAAGCTTTTTTTGATGTCTCTGCAGTCAGTACGTACTTTACTAAGACAGGCCTGACAGGATCAATTCTCATTTTCTTAGATTCTTGATCCGATTTTTCTGCGAAAATCTACGGCCAATTCAGTCTTTCCTCCGTGACCTCTGTGTCCTCAGTGGTTAGTACTTTCTTTCTTAGACAGGTTATACAGGATAAGTTCTTCTTTTTAAAAGTCTTGATCCGCTTTTCCCGCGTCGCCTAGTCCCGCCCTGGCGGGATTGGTCATCCGTGTCCAAATATCTTTTCTCTGCATCCTCGGTGGTTAGTGCTTACTTTCTTAGACAGGATGTACAGGATAAGCTCTGATTTTTTAAATTCTTGATCCGATTTTTCTGCGAAAATCTGCGGCCAATTCAGTCTTTTCTCTGTGACCTCTGTGTGCTCTGTGGCAAAACAGGTTTTGCTTCTTTTCCCAGCAGATTCAAAGGGCTGTTCGCGCCGGAATCAGCCGGTGGAGCCCCTCCGACAGTCACGCCCTGGCTGGCGTGACTTATGATAACGCGACACCCCGCAGCACTGTGCCGAACTTGTTGCACATCGCTCTGTCGCGAACATGGTCGGCCGCTTCTTTATCCCCCGACAGGAATCGGGGGCCTTTTGCGGCCGCGGGGGTAAAAAAACCCCTCTCAGGGAGGGGGGTTTTGGACGGCAATCGATAGCCGACGACGAGAGAATAAGATACACCCGAGGCAGCCTCGTGTCAAGATTTAAATTGAATTTGAGCGGTTGATGGGAAGGCGGTGCTTCGGCCCTGAACCTGCCGGGACAGCTAGACAGGAGCGTGCATGCTTTTCGCGCTTAGGCGCTGAAAAAATCTCCCGAGGGTATCAGGCTGGAATATTCGATCAGGGTTGACATGGCCTTGCTCTCGGTTTGAATTCCGCACTCCTCAAGGACCGCGATGGGATTCAGCCCGCCGACGACAGCGATCCCGACCTTGTCGATCCCGACGGGAACTTCGAGAAACGGCTTGTTCGGCTGACCCATGAGCAGAATGCCGCGCATGCCTTTGTTTGTCATGTCCTTTGCGACCTGCCTTGCCTCCTCCAGGCACACAACGGGTATTTCCCGGAAACTGGCGAGCACGCGGCCGGAACGTTTCTTTACCGCATCGGATGCCGCCGTCATCCTGCTTTTTATGAAAACCTCAAGGGGATCCAGCGATGACCCTTCATAGCTGATCAGGGACAGGAACCGCGACGGAGTTCCATCGGCAATCTCGAGCACGCCGCCGAAACGGGAGGCAACGGGGATCCCTGCCTTCAAAAATATCCCGTTGATCGTCACGCTGCATACCGTGCCGAGGCCGACCATGCCTTCAGGCACAGCGACATCTCCGATTCTCTCGCCGCCGTGCGCGAGTATCAGCCTGTCGCTCATCACGTAGGGAGACAGGAAAATCGGCTTGAGAAGCCGCATGGCTTCTTTCAGGTGTTTTTTGGGGAAATAGGAAATATTCAGAATCACTTCCCCTTTCATGGTATCCATGTCCAGGGTTGTAAGATACGAGAGGGTCTCGATCCTGCTGATCACGAATCCTATCTTGTCCGACACAAGGCTGTTACCGAGCTCTTCCCTGCCTTTGGCGGTGATCCGTCGGCCCTCCTTCCCGAAGACCTTCGTAAACCCCTTTTTGTCGAGCATCTTCAGGTAATACCGCACGGTCCTCTCGGTCAGGTCGATACCGTGCATCTTGAGCTGCCGGGAGAGTTCCCGGGATCCCATGATAACGTTTGACCGGTCAAGTATCTTCAATATGGCGTGCAAGGTCTTGTTCATACAATGCTCCAACAGAGGCAATGGCCGGAAACACAACGGCATCATGTGAAGCCGGAAAAATGAGAGACGTTGAACGTTCCCGCCTCCTCACCTTCCCGACTTCCCGTTCTTTCCTTCGGACAATTCAGCGCGAGGTGAAAATCCTACCCAAGCAGTATCCGCTCAGCTTCTTTCATATCCGACTCCATCACGTAGGGGATGCCGGTCACTGCCGCGCATTCCTTCGTGAGCGACACGAGGTCGTTCCTGTCCAGGTGCTTCAGGGCGAATTTCCTTGCACCGGCCATGATCTGCTGCAGGCCGAGCTTGAGCCTGTCGCAATAGGTGTACATCCCGACGGCGCCGAAGGGCAGCTTCTCGATGTCCTTACCATACTTCGCCTTCAGTGTTTCGTAGGTGATGAATATCCGCTCCGGCACATCGCCGTACTTCTTGATCTCCCCCGGCAGTTTATCCTCCTGGCTCCACCGATGGATGTTCTTGCCCACGAACGCGGGGATCATGAGCGCCCTCCCCATGCAGACCGCCTTGAAGAACGGCGCACCGAGGGCCAGGGCCTTGAAGATATGGTCTTCCAGCGAGAACCCGCCCGCCATCGCCAGATCAGGCACGTGCTTGCCCTTTGCCTTGAGCTGCGACGCGAACTTGTACGCGGCAGCCTGCAGATAGATCGTCGGAATGCCCCACTCGTTCATCATCCTCCAGGGGCTCATGCCCGTGCCGCCTCCCGCCCCGTCGATCGTGACCATGTCCACTCCGCCGTCAGAGGCGAACCTGAGCGCCCGTGCCAGGTCCGTCATCCGGTAGGCGCCGGTCTTGAGAGAAATAAACTTGGCGCCTGCGTCGCGGTAGTGCTTTACGGCCTTCACAAAACCCTCCTGCTCGACCATGCCGAGCCGCGAGTGGCGCTCGAACTCCCTGAACTCCTCTTCCTGGAAGGCCTTTATCACCGTGGGGTTCTCCGGGTCCGGGACGACGATATAGCCGCGCTTTTTGAGCTCCCGTGCCCGTTCGAGCGTCTTGAGCTTCACTTCGCCGCCGATGTTCTTCGCGCCCTGGCCCCACTTGAGTTCAATGCACTCCACGCCCAGCTTCTCGATCGCATATTCAGCTGAACCGAGCCGCGTGTCCTCCACGTTCTGCTGCAGGAAGATGGCGCCGGCCCCATTATACCATTCTTTGAAAAGTCTGACCCGCTTTTCCATCTCGGGAGACTTCACGACCCTGTTGTTCTTAATCTCCGCCTCCGGGTCCATGCCGACGATGTTCTCGCCAATGACCACGACGATGCCGGAGATGGCCCCTCCTGCTGCGAGTCCTTCCCAGTTGTCCTTTGCGATGTCCGTGGAGCCCAGAGCCCCCGTGAAAACAGGCAGGTCGAGTTTTATCTTGTGCTTGAAACCGATCTCGGTCTCCGTTGACACGACCGGAAATATGGCCTTGTCCGGATCGGGATCAACACCGACGGCCCCCACACAGGTCCCCTGTATATTCAGCTGAGAATAATCCACCGGATACTTTTTCGTCGCGCCCGCCGTGATCTTTCCGAAAGGCCCGGGATAGACCACCTCCCTGCCGCGGAATGAGGACTTACCGACCTCGCACAGTCCCGCGCATCCATCGAAACAGACCGAACATATCCCTGACTGCGGCGCCGCATCCTGAACCCTGTTCTTTGTTCCCGTTGCTGAACTTGCGTTCGCTTGCCCTGAACCCATAATCATGCTCTCCTCGTGTATGACGAGATTATGACACCCGTACCTGGTGCAACGGGCCACCGGTGGCAAGGCCTCCCCGCTTGCCGGCGACCTTGCCATCCGATATGCCTGCAACTACCGTGTGGAACACACCATCAAGAATTGAGTATTTTCATCGCCTCATCACGATAGGAGTCCATGAGATAGGGTATCCCCGTGACCTTGGCGCACTCCTCGGTAAGGGACATAAGCTCGTTCCTGGTGATCGAATCGATGTTGAAGCACCGGGCCCCGGCCATGAGCTGCTGCAGCCCCACCTTGATCTTGTTCGAATAGCTGAAGATGCCGAGCGCGCCAAGGGGGATATTCTTGATCTCGCTGTTCCCAACCAGTTTCTTCACGTCCTCGTAGTTCACGAAGATCTCCTCGACGGTGCTGCCGAACTCGCTCACGGTCTTCGGCAGGTCGCCGTCCTTAATCCAATGCTCGATATTCTTGCCGACCATGCCCGGGATCATCAATGCGCGGCCCATGCAGACGGCCTTCACGAAAGGCGCCCCCATGGCCAGCGACTTGAACACGCCGTCCTCGCTGCTGAACCCGCCGGCAAAAGCGATGTCCGGAACGCGCTCTCCCTTGTCTGACAGCTTCTTCGCAAACTCATAGGCCGCGGCATGCAGGTAGAGGGACGGCATGCCCCACTCTTCCATCATGCGCCAGGGGCTCATGCCGGTGCCTCCCGGAGCCCCGTCGATGGTCAGCAGGTCGATCTTGGCCTTGGAGCTCCACTTGATGGCCATGGCAAGCTCGCGCAGTCCGTAGGCGCCGGTCTTGAGGGTGATCCGCTTGAATCCGAGCTTCCGCAGCCGGTCGACCTCAGCGTAGAACTCCTGCTCCCCGATGAACCCGAGGCGGCTGTGGCGCTCGAACTCCTTGATCGCCGTGTCCTTGAACGCCGCCTGCACGACGGAGTCGGAGGGGTCCGGCGTTACGATGTAACCCCGCTTCTGCAGCTCAAGGGCGCGCTCCAGAGAGTTCACCTTGATCTCCCCGCCGATGCACTTGGCCCCCTGACCCCACTTCAGTTCGATCGTTTCGAGCTTGTGCTTGTCGATGATGTACTCGGCGACGCCCAGGCGCGTGTCCTCTACGTTCATCTGCACCAGGATCTCGCCGAAGCCCTGATGATACTTCTTGTAGGTATCTATCCGGCGGTCCATATCCGGCGCCTTCTTGACCATCTTGCTGCTGTTCAATTCCAGTTCGGGATCGATGCCGCACACATTTTCACCGCAGACGATCGTGACTCCCGATATTGCCGCTCCCACGGCAAAATGTTCCCAGTTCTTCCGCGCGATTTCCGTGGACCCGAGAGCGCCGGTAAACATCGGTACGTTCATCTTTACCTTTTTGTCCCAACCATAGCTGGTCTCCGTATTCACATTCGGGAACCGCGCAGTGTCGGGGTCTCCTACCTGGCCCTTGGGAAGCCCCTTGGCCCCTAACGCATAACCATGAATATTGAGGTGTGAATAATCGACGGGGTAGTCCTTGTCGCCGCCGGCAGTTATGCTTCCGAAGGGTCCCGGATAGAGCAGCTCCCGGCCCCTGAACGTCGCCTTGAACACCTCACAATTCCCTCTGCATCCGTCGACGCAGCGGGTGCACAGTCCGCTCATGGGCGACACGTCCCTCGATCGATTGCTTGTTCTCGTGGCATCATTCGCATTTGGCTGTTGCAGGTTCATAACTGTTCTCCTTTTGAATTTATTTTTACTGTTTGCCTTGAGCCTCCAGTCAACCGGGAGGATGATAGTTCCCGCTGTTCACCAGAAGTCACATTAGCGTTACTAACGTTTACACCGGCAAATTAAGCATTACTTGATCCTGAAGGCAAAAAAAACTCCCTGTCCTCGCACGACCCCGTGAGAGAAAACACTTACCAAATTACCAGTAATTCAGCTTCACCACCTCCTTCACTCTTCCATGCCGATGGGAACGATTCCGTAAAACAGAGAGCATCACCTGCCGCGATACGCTCTTCCCTGCCTTCCACGGTCACCACCAGCGTTCCTTCCATGACATAGATGAATTCATCACCCCGATGAGAGGAAAAATGGCCTTTGATATTCACGCCAGATGGAAGCACCACGAGCTGGGCCGCCAGTTTCCGGCCCGAGGCAATGCTGTATGTCCGCGCCTTTCCTTCCATCGACGGATCGGACGAAAGCACTGATGTTTTCCGATAGAGCCACGGAGTTGCAGCAGGCGCTCCGCTCTCGACGAACAGGCCGGGCTGCATATCCAGGGACCGGCAGATCTGAAAGAACGTGCTGAGCGACGGGCTCGTAAGGTTCGCCTCGATCTGGGACAGGGAACTTGGCGTGATCCCCACCTTGTCGGCCAGATCCTTCTGGCTCATGCCGGCCCGTGTCCGTGCCTCCTTGATCTTGGCACCGATCTCCACAACCGGCTCTTTCCTGGCAGGGATAAGGGAAACATGATCATCCCGGACCTCGTAGGCATGGGACTTGAAAGCCTCCCGGTCCTGCCTCCCCTCCAGTTTGAGGGCCTTGAGATAGAGGCTGCTCTTTCTCCGCTGCAGGTCGAGCACGACCTGCGTAATGTGCCGCAGGTTCGCCTTGAACTTCGGGCTGTGCGCCTCCTTTTCGAGGATCCAGTAGGCCACCGTATTGAGATCGTACAGCCGGGGACACATGTACGTAAAGAACCGGTGCGTTTCCCCTTCATCTCCCCACAGATCCTGCATGCCCGTGAGGCTGTCGAACACGTATCGGGCGCCCGGATGCAGGCTGTCTTCGATTTCGTTCAACCTCTGCGTGAAGCGCTTGATGTTCTTCGGGTCCGCTATCCTTACGGTCTTGACGTCAGACTGTTTATCATAGAATCGCAGAAAAGTGTTGTCGTTCTTGCCCTTGCCGGACGTGAAGCAGTCGATGAAAATAAAATGGCCGGGAGCGATAATACCGGTCAACGCCGCCAAAACGCTCTGCGGCGACCTGTTGAAGCTCACATAGATCACCTTCTGCTCTTCTTTGAAGGACCGGCTGATAAAATCCCGTATGAACGCTTCATAGGAAGCGCCTGCGTCCACCTCCCAGACGACATTGTCGCCGATATGGAGAGACCCGATGAGGCGGTCAAGCCCCTGCACACCTGATGAAATTGTCTTCATAGAAAAAGGTCGGCCAACGTTGGCCGTGTAGCTGCCCGGATGCTCGGCATAGCATTGCCGAGTGTCGATAGGATACAGCGAGGGGGGTGCCGCCGTCAAGCCGAAAATGAGGTTTTGTCAAGCCAATATTTTTTGAATCATCTGAACAAATGCAGGGAGATCGGGCACGGATTTACCCCGTAAGAGATGAAAAGATCTTGAGGGGAAATGGAGAAATTGGAGAAAAGGGGAACATTCCAGTGGACACGGATAAGAAGAATTGCATTGGCCGCAGATTTTCGCGGAAAAGGCGGATTAAGCATTAAAATAAATTAGCGGTTCTTCTGTAAATCCTGTCCAATAAAGTAGGTTGATTTTAGAAAAAGATCAGCGTCGCCTCAGGGCGCCTACTGTTGGTCATCTGCGGAAATCTGCGGCCATAAGAAAAGAAGTCGATTTCCGATTTTTCTGCGTCCTCTGTGGTTCCCTCAGCAGTACAGCGGGTCAGCGCAGGTCAGCACCTGCGCGCTCTTGCTCCCGCTCCTGAATATGGTGATCCCCTTCACCCCTTCGCGGTAGGCGAGCAGGTAGGCCTGGCGCACGTCCTCGAGGGTCGCCTGGGCCGGAAAGTTGATGGTCTTGGACACGGCATTGTCCGTATGGCGCTGGAAGGCGGCCTGCATACGCACGTGCCACTCCGGCGCGATGTCGAAGGCCGTGACGAAGAGGCGTTTTGCCTTATCAGGGACATCAGGCATGTTCCGGATTGACTCGCCGGCCGTGACGCGCATCAGCAGCGTCTCGTCATAGAACCCCTGTTGCTTCGCCGTCTCGAGGAAGTAATCGTACACCTCGGGCAGTTCCACGTCTCCCAGGATGTGGCGTTTGTAGGACAGCGCAAAGAGCGGCTCGATGCCGCTGGAGCAGCCGGCAATGATCGAAAGGGTGCCTGTCGGAGCCACCGTCGTGACTGTCGCGTTCCTGAGCCTCGGACCGCCAATCCGGTCGTAGGTGCTGCCTCTGAAGTTCGGGAACAGGCCGCGCTCTTCACCAAGCTTTTTCGAGGCCTCCCTGCCCTTCTCCCTGATGAACTGCATGACTTCCCCGCCGATCCGGAGCGCCTCGTCTGCATCATAGGGGATGCCCAGCCGGATCAGCAGGTCGGCGAAGCCCATGACGCCCAGGCCGATCTTGCGATTGCCCTTGGCCAGCCGGTCCGTCTCGTCCAACGGGTAACGGCTCATGTCGATGACATTGTCGAGGAAATGGACGCCCGTCCTTACCGCTCGTTCGAGGTGCTCCCAGTCGATTGCATAAGCGTTGTTCCCCTTCCTGAGCATGCGTTCGAGGTTGATGGAGCCGAGGTTGCAGGGCTCATAGGGCAGGAGCGGCTGCTCGCCGCAGGGGTTGGTGCTCTCCATCTCGCCGAGATGGGGCGTCGGGTTGTCGTGGTTGATGCGGTCCAGAAAGACCACGCCGGGATCGCCGGTCTTCCAGGCCATCTCGACGATTGCGTGGAAAACCTCCCGGGCCTTCACGACCCTCGCGACCTTCATGGTATGGGGATTCACGAGGGACAATTCACCGTCTTTTTTCACGGCCTCCATGAACTGTTCGGTGACGGCAACGGAGATGTTGAAGTTCGCAAACTCCTTGTCCCGGGACTTGCACGCAATGAATTCGAGGATATCGGGATGGTCCACGCGCAGGATGCCCATGTTCGCGCCGCGTCGCGTGCCGCCCTGCTTGATCACCTCCGTGGCCATGTTGAAGACCCGCATGAAGGACACGGGCCCGCTGGCAGCGCCGCTCGTGGTGCGCACCTGGTCATCCCGGGGCCGGAGCTTGCTGAAGGAGAACCCGGTGCCCCCGCCGCTCTGGTGGATGAGGGCCGTGCTCTTCACAGCGTCGAAGATGGACTCGAGGGAGTCCTCGACAGGCAGGACGAAGCAAGCCGCGAGCTGCTGGAGCGCCCTGCCCGCGTTCATGAGCGTCGGGGAATTGGGAAGAAACTCCAGGGAAGAGATAACGCGGAAGAATTCCTCTTCCGTCCTGCGCGGGTCCGCGCTGCCGTCGTACAGAAGGTCTGCCTGGGCAACGTTGTTCGCCACGCGGCGGAACATCTCACCGGGGGATTCGATTACCCTCCCCTGTTCGTCCTTCTTGAGGTACCTTCTGGAGAGCACGGCAAGGGCGTTCGAGGTCAGATGAATATCGGGAGTTTTCACGGACATGATTCGCCTCATAGGTATATCTTAATTGTACCACTGGAATGGACGCTGCGATAGGGAGGACAGGATGAATGCCGACTTTCTTGATGAAATACGAACTGCGAAAAGAAATATACCTTTAGACAGGATTAACAGGATTTACAGGATGAATTTTTACCCCCTGACGTATATTAAAAGACCTTTCAAAGCCTGAGACAGTATCAGCAGATTATAAATAAAGGAGCTAAGATCTTTATCCATCTTTTATCCAGTCCATCCCGTCTAAAGAGCTTTTCAGTATTTAAGACAGGATTTACAGGATAGGTTCTTTCATTTCAAGCCCCATCTTCAGTACAAAAAAGGGGTTACGTACTGAGACAAGACCGACAGAATTTTCAGGACTAAGATCTTCATTCGTCTTTCATCCTGATCATCCTGTCTAAAAAAGGCTTTTCAGCACTTAAGACAAGATTTACATTTTCTAAGATCTTCATCCGGCTGTTATCCTGCCTGTGGCCTGTGGCTATCCATCCTGTCTAAAAAGCTTTTCTGCACTTAAGACAAGATTTACATTTTCTAAGATCTTCATCCGGCTGTTATCCTGCCTGTGGCCTGTGGCTATCCATCCTGTCTAAAAAAGGCTTTTCAGCACTTAAGACAAGATTTACATTTTCTAAGATCTTCATCCGGCTGTTATCCTGTCCATCCTGTCTAAAAAGCTTTCCTGCACCTGAAAAGGCCAGATGTATGCAGAGGGTGTATTGCGGGGAATATTAAGGAGGCACTGCATCGAGGGGGCGTCTTCAATCACACGTCTCGCCGAACTCGTAATCCTTTACCGGAACAAAGCCCTTGCCGTTCTTCGCCCGCTCGAAGGCGGTATAGGGAGGAGACGACAGCAGGGGGATGATCGAAGGGTCGATATCGGCTATCGTCTTGGGATCATAGAGGTCGAAGTTGTCCGGGTCGTCGGCATAATCCTGGTCTTCCTCGCCGCTGAATATCCGCCAGCCGCTGTCCTCGTCATGGTCCGGCTCTTCGCGATACAGGTACCCGACTTTTTTTCTCCTCTTCGCGACCAGGTCGCTGGCCATGACGAAACCGATGTTCAGAAAGATATCGCCCATGTATGCACCTCCCCGCCAGCAGCAGAAGGTACGCTCTGCTGAGCGGACGCATACAGTTCTCATTGAAAGTATATCATAACGGGTGCATTCCGCTCTTAAATTTTTTCATCAAACAGCAGTTTCCATCCGGCCTTGTAGGCCACAATTTCACGGGTTTCCCCGGGAAGCCCGTCGA
This sequence comes from Nitrospiraceae bacterium, assembly GCA_003454665.1. Taxonomy (GTDB): domain Bacteria; phylum Nitrospirota; class UBA9217; order UBA9217; family UBA9217; genus UBA9217. Next base: position 13,211 of record DMKB01000087.1, read on the forward strand.
GAAAACGGCGCATTTCCCTTGTCCGATCCGTGAGCCGGTCCATCCGGTCCCCTCCCAGGTCGAGGGCCGCCAGGAAGCGCCAGGCATGATCAACAATCAACTGAACCCATTCCTTCTTGATGCCTCTGGTTTTCCGGTCCCAGATACGGGCCTGGTATTCATTGCTGCCGGGATACCGGGAGTCCGGCCCGCCAAAGGCGAGATCAAAGTAGAGATTGGGATAGGTCTCGATCAGGCGCCTCACAGTGGCCGCATTGTAGCGCGTGCTCCGGTCCCTATAGCGGATCTGGGCGAGATGGCACCAGATGACCCGTGCCTTCGGGTATGCTTTCAACATCTCTTCCAACGAAGAGAGGAGCGTGTCTTCGATCTCATAGTGGATATGAAAGGGAATTCCGGACTGCCCGGAAAAGGCAAAGAGGGTGTGTCCCGCCTTTCCATTGATCGGAATGGTGATATCCCGATAGGAAGCGCCCCGCCGGTACTGGCGGGGAGACGGGTAATGGCGGAACTCAAATTCCCCCATCAAGGGGTAGCCGTCTTTCTCTACCCGTAATATGGTTTCTGCCAGAAATTGCAGCGGCCCTTCGGACCAGGCAGGATAGATGCCTGCCGGACTGACCGGAATGTAGCGCCAGGGGTCGACATGCATCAGCCTGCGCGCATTGTCCGTCCAGACCTGGCCTTGATTCACATAAGCCTTCTTACCGACCTGCGGTGAAAAGGCGATCAGGGCCACACCGGCCTTGTCCATCTCTTTGGCAAATTTTCTGACGTTCAGTTTGCCTGGATTATAGCTTGATTCAATATCCAGTATGGGGATTGTGCCGGACGCGCGAATTGCTTCTATCCTGGCACGCCATTGCTTCTTGTATAACTCGATCGTGAAGGGCGTACCGGCCTTGGGCGCTTTTTTCAAATCGACCTTCTTCGGAACGGGACTGAGATCCTTCCCGGGCGACATCGCTGGCACAGCCAGGACGGCGAGGAGCACACCGATGGGTGCAAAATATCTGGCAGGGAACATTACCGTACCTCCTCTTTTCCTTTTCTGATATCCATCCCCATATCAAAAACTCAGGCCGTACCCGAAGGAAACATTGACGCCCTCCCGTGAGAACCCGACATCGCCCCGGAACAAGGCGGCGCGTTCGAGGCTGAAGCGCAGGCTGATGCCGTAGCTGTTGTGCGTCTGCGCGGATGTCAGGCTCCTGAGGCCGTCGGCCACGGTCCCGACATCATAGAACAGGGCCGCGCCGATACGCTCGACCCGTATGGTGTCAGTGAGGCCGAAGCCCCGCGGCAGCGTCCAGAAGCGGTATTCGGCGCCGGCGTGCCAGAGGGCATTGTCCGTGAACCGGTTCGCAATGTACCCCCGCAGCATCTTGTTCCCGCCCAGAGTCGGCCGGGCCCAGAACGGGAGGTCTCCCTTTGTCCACTGTACCTGGGCGCCGAATGCAAGGACGTCGGTGGGCGGGTGCTCCTCGAAGGCGTCGCCGTTGTCATGGAAGAGGCCGGATACCTTCTGTATCAGGCTTCCCTGGATTGTGTAGAGAACGGCGTTGTTCCCCCGGCTCTGCACCGGCGCGGCATCGGCGCCTGCCTCTACCATCCAACCCTGGTAGGGCGCGTGCTCGCTGTCCCGCGTATCGTACCGCAGCGAAGCGCCGAGCCAGACGATCGAGTACTCGTCCCCTTCGGCGAAGAGCAGAGGATGCACCGTATCCGTCGTCGGCCACCCACTCACCTTGCCCGGGCCCAGATCGTGGTGCTCGGCCTTGAAGCG